>JAUWLO010000116.1 GCA_030613605.1 Gammaproteobacteria bacterium
CACCTGTGGCCACAGCGAAGCACCATTATCGTCGGCGGGTGGCAGTGCGGGTGCTTCTTCCGGTTTGAGTTTGGCACGCACCAGTACGTAAATAATGAATAGGGAAATAAGCAATAGCCCGGGTGTGACCGCTGCCATGAATAGCCGGCCCACGGGTACGCCGATGACGTCGCCCAGTAGTACCAGAATAATACTGGGGGGGATGATTTGACCCAGGGTTCCCGAGGCGGCGATGGTGCCAGTGGCCAGTTCCGGTTTGTAACCGTGGCGCAACATAACGGGTAAGGCGATCACTGCCATGGTGACTACCGTTGCCCCTACTACGCCGGTAGTAGCGGCCAGTAGTGCGCCGACCAGTACAATGGAAACACCCATGCCGCCGCGTACTTTTCCGAACAGCCGCGCCATGGTTTCCAGCAACTCTTCAGCGATGCCGGATTTTTCCAGTGTCACACCCATGAACACAAACAGCGGTACGGCAATAAGGGTAAAGTTGGTCATCACCCCCCAGATGCGCAACGGCAGCAAATTGAAAAAATCCAGCCCAAGAGAAATGCCACCAAACAGCAATGCAACTGCACCTAATGTAAACGCAACCGGATAACCCAGCATTAGCAGGGCGACGGCAGCCGCCAGCATGACCAGCGCCCAGATTTCCATTAGCTTTCTTTTTCCACAGGGTTTTCAGCAGGGGCTTTTATCTGGTTTCCCCTTATAACAACAATGGAGCGCAACATATGGGCGATGCCTTGCAGTAACAGTAATGAAAAGCCTAACGGGATGGCGCCCTTAAGCAAAAAGCGCCAGGGTAAACCCCCGGGGTCCGGAGAGCCTTCACCCATCAGAAAAGAATTGGTGATAAAGGGAATGGAACTAATGATGATTAACAGGCAAAAGGGAGTAAGAAAAAACAGGCCGCCCAGTAAATTTACCCAGGCACGGCGGCGTTTGTTCATGTGTCGGCTGTTATAAAAAATATCAACCCGTACATGGCCGTCATGTTTGAAGGTGTATGTAGCTCCCAGTAAAAATAACAGTGCAAACAAATGCCATTCCAGTTCCTGCAAGGCAACGGAGCCGGTAGAAAACAAATAACGCATGACCACGTCGTAACCAATCACCAGTACCATCGCCAGTACTAACCAGGAAACGGCACGGCCACTCCATTCCGAGAAGGATTCAATCAGATTAATGATGCGTGTGAGATGTTGCAATGGTTAGAACTGGAGCCCGAGCTGTGCGGATATTCCATCACCCTCATCGCCCGTGTAACCCGCGACATCAAAATGGAATCCACTGTAAAGCAAACCTATACCAGCTGAAACCGTTCCTGATGTACTGGAACCCGTATCAGGTTCTACTAAATTTTTGTTATAACCTGCCCGTAATGCAAAGCCGCGCCATGGCTGCCATTCCCAACCGATAGCAGCAATCTGGGACGCAGTATCAAAACCTACAGGCTGGTTTTTGGTCAGATCAATGTTGAATTCCAGTATTGACCGACGACTCTGGTATGCGAAGCCTGCGCGCAGTTGTGGTTCGATTTTGAATTTGTCATTCGTCTGGCCGTAGTTGTAGCTTCCCGGGATCAGGTTTTTTGCGACCAGGCCAATTTTCCAAACTCCGATTTCCTTGAATACGCCTAAATCAATGGCAAATTGCGAGCCATTAATCCCCTGGTTGTTATCAATTTCTACATCTGCGGTACGTAATGGTTCTGTATAATCGTATGTTTCGATCAGTAAAAATTTTGCGTTAAAACCAATCGCCATATTTTCCATCCAGCCACTTTCGGCATCCAGAGCCTTGGCTGCACTAACGCCGTTTTCAACTATACGGACGCCGCGATGAGAAAGTGTTGAGCTGTAAGGGTCAGCTGGAGCGGCCTGGTCGTTAGGGTCGATGAATGGCTGAACATTTGAAATTTCGTAGGAATTTAAAAATACAGCGCCACTGAGAATACGGCTAGGGATTGCCAACATAAAAGCAATATTTTTTGTTTCACGGTATTGACTACTCTTTATGGCAGCAAGGTTTTTCTGTATGGCTGCCACATCAGGAATATCTGCTGCTTGTTTAAAATTGGCCAGATTGTCTTTTAGATCATCGGTATCATCCAGTTGTTTGCCAACAGTGGGTAATAACAAAAACCATTCATGTACTTCGTCCGCAGTAGTTAACAATGCCGGATTGTTAAACGCAGCGGTGCGGGCGCCTGTTGCGACGCCAACTCCGCCCATTGCCATGGTACGTGCATCGTAAATACCAAAAGGTAATGCGATTGCATTTGTGTACAGGCAAAACCAACCGATTAATATAAGGCCGAAATTTTTCAGCCAGGTGGTTTGTTGCCAGTTAAATTTTTGTTTGTTCACTATGACTTCTCTATGTTGTCGTCACTGTTTACGATACAGGCAAAAAATCCAGTACGGCATCCAGGCCGCGGTACTGGATGGAAACATCGGCCTTTGCACGTACGGCGGGTTTTGCATGATACGCAACCCCCAGTCCTGCTAAATTCAGCATTTGCAGGTCATTGGCACCATCTCCCATGGCAATGGCCTGCCGGGGCTGAATATTTAATTCCTCACATAACCGAAGCAGATAGGCCTCTTTGGCCTCCGCGCCCACAATGTCGCCTTTTACATGGCCTTCGAGTTTATTGTTATTCACGGATAGAACATTTGCCAGCGTATAGTCCAGATTCAGACGTGATTTAAGGCGTTCGGTGAAAAAAGTAAAACCCCCGGAAACCAGTGCAGTTTTAACTCCCCTGGATTTTAACCCTGCAATGAGGGCTTCTGCCCCGGGATTAAGTTGCAGGCGTTCGTTATAGACGCGTTCCAGGGCCGATACATCGAGACCGTCTAATAAGGCCACTCGCTGGGTCAGCGAGGCAGCAAAATCAATTTCACCGCGCATGGCTGCTTCGGTTATCGCGGCGACCTGTGGTTTTACTCCCACGAAGTCTGCAATTTCATCCACACATTCGATATTGATGAGCGTGCTATCCATGTCGGTAATTAGTAATTGTATGGAATGTAGGTCGAAATTTTCAGGTGGTTGATTAATGTCGAGCAGAAACTCGTCACGTAAGGCATCTAAATCTTCAGTGGTAAGCCGAGTATTAATATCTGCGCGGTAATGAGTTCCGCAATGTTTTGGTTCTGCGCCGAGTTTATTGGTAAAAGCATTTAGCTGTTCTACAGATAACTGAGGGCTGTGAATAATGAGTGTGGGCATTCTTGTAGTGTACCTGCCGTGGGCGTCTCAGCCCAAATTGAAATGAACCTGTTGGCTGTATCGACTAGCGTAACTCGCTGAGTAATTTATCAATCATTCCGCTGGCCTGTGAGAGATAACCGCCACCGAAGAGGTTGTAATGATTAAGGATGTGGTAAAGGTTGTAGAGGGTTTTGCGCGTGGAATAGCCTGGATCGAGGGGATAGGCTTCGTTGTAGGCGGTATAAAATTCAGCAGGAAAACCGCCAAAAAGCTCGGTCATGGCGAGGTCAGTTTCGCGGTCGCCATAGTACACGGCAGGGTCAAATATCACCGGTTGGCCTGTTTGGTCATAGGCAACGTTGCCTGACCAGAGATCTCCATGGAGCAGGCTGGCTGCGGGCGTGTAATCTACAAAGAATCTGTCCAGGTTTTCGCACAGTTTTTGTCCTCGTTGCATAACTTCCCGGGTTGCTCCATTTTTCTGTGCCAGAGCCAGCTGATAACCCAGACGGTGTTTGGCCCAGAATGTGATCCAGTTATCTTCGAGATCGTTCACCTGCGGAGTGGAGCCAATGGTGTTATTGCGATACCAGCCATAACGCGCCTGATTTTTATTTCCCTGGCTTTGACTTGTTTGGGTGACACGATGCAGAGCGGCCAGGTTCTCCCCCAGTTGATTGGGGCTACTGGCTGAAGCACCGAGCTGGAGGTATTCCATCACCAGATAGGATTTACTGTCGGCCATTCCGTAGCACAATGGTTCTGGCACACATATGCTATGGCTTTTTGCCAATTCCGCTAGTCCTTCGGATTCAGCCTCAAACATGGCCAGGTTTTGAGCGGTATTGATTTTGATGAAAACCTGGCGGGAGTCGGTTTTCAAACGATATGCCGTACTAATACAGCCGCCACTTACAGGCTGCGCGGAATTAACGTCCAGTGACTCACCACATGTTTTTTTTAGGCGATCCGCAATAATGTTCCAGTCAGGCATAAAATACCCCGTTTGTTAGTGTATCCAGCTAAATTTTTTAACAACATTGTCTGGTTATCAGGCAAACATTGATTGTGGCATTTAAGCATTGTCTTATAAGTGGATTAGGCGAAATATCTAAGGTTGTTTCTAGGTTTTATCTGCTAAGTGCTTGCTGTGTAATGAGGATATTTTTCTCTACAAAACCTGTGGATAACTTTGTGCATAAAATGTTGGTGGAAGCCCGCATGTTTGGGCTTTATTCGTGACTTGTTAGGGTGATCAGTAAACAAGCTCTCTAATTATTTCAATATAATCAATAATATATACTATTTTTAAAGGCCAAAAATCAATATATGTGGTGAATATAACAATATCATATTAGCGTGAAACATCCTGTGAATAACGTTCCACGAAAATAGCATCAGACACAAAAAAGCCAGCAGAAACTGCTGGCTTTTTCTTGCCACTTTTCAGCGGCTATCGCTTTAAAAAGCGCTGTAAATTCAGATTTACAGGCCTATCTTTACAAACCTAAGACGAAATCAACCAATTTTTCGATGTTTGCGTCAGATACGCGAGGTGAGTAAGGAGGCATTGGAGCGCCGCCAGTTACTTTAGTCCAGTTACCTTTACCGCCTTTTTTGATTTTGCCAATCAACATAGCTTTGGCACCAGCGTCACCTTTATATTTGGCAGCCACATCTTTCCATGCTGGACCAACAATCTTCTTTTCAACGCTGTGGCAAGCCAGGCAACCGCTTTTCTTGGCCAGGTCCAGATCAGCAAATGCTGAACCAGAAACGAGTACAGCTGCTGCTGCAGGAATCATTAACCATTTTGCTTTCATGTATACATCCCCTTGATATTTTTATAATTAAAGCAGTAAGTGGAATTGCCTTTAGGGTTAATCCCAGCTTGCTACTGTGTTCGATTTTTAATATTTTGCGAGCCCCGATCTTTGCCGGTCATCGCCCCTCTCCAGTCCATGGCACCCCCTCACGACGCTGTCATGTGACCTTCAGCCGGTTTTTATGCCATTGGTGCCGGCCAGTGTCAAGTTTGGTGGGATGTTCGGTGCGAAATAATTCTTAAAATGCTTGGAAATAAGCAGTTTTTACTCTTTACCCGACGAATGACCCTACCATTTCAATAATACCCATGAAGGTATTAGAAGGTCTGGAGCCAGCTCATTCCAGCGGGTTTCAAGGTCTCCATCACCATCGGCGTCCACCAGATAGTAGGGCACACCTTTATTGGGAGTGATGCGAATCATGTAAAGCTGGCCGTTGATGCGAAATTCACTGATAACTTCATTTTCATCACCCCTGATGGTGACTTGCCCCGAAGATGATAATTCATCATCAATGGCTGGTTGTTCGTCCAGGCTGTCCTGGGCGTAGACAGGCAAAATAATAAACCACAGAACGAGGAGTAATAGGGAACGTAAGGTCATCGGTGATTCCGCCATTGTGCAAAATTATGTAAAAGGTTGATAATCCGTGATCGGTCTATCCGTTATTCTAGTTCAATCACTCTTGAATGGGCATCCTTTTGTAAGGACCCTGAGATAAACAATAAAAAGTGTCAATTAACATGAAAAAAAATGAACAACTCATCCTCGTGGATGGTAGCTCGTATTTATACCGGGCCTTCCATGCCATTCGCGATCTTAGTACATCTAAAGGTCAGCCTACCAATGCCATCTATGGTGTGATCAACATGTTGCGGCGTTTGATTAAGGATTTTCAGCCCAGGCACATGGCGGTGGTGTTCGACGCCAAAGGCAAAACTTTTCGTGATGATCTATACGATCAGTACAAAGCAAACCGTTCTCCCATGCCGGATGAGTTGCGCGAGCAAATTGAACCCCTCTATGAATTGATCAAGGCCATGGGTCTGCCCATGTTAATCATTGATGGGGTGGAGGCAGACGATGTTATTGGCACACTGGCAAAACAGTCTGCCGAAGCGGGTATGGATTGCCTTATTTCAACGGGCGACAAGGATATGGCGCAGTTGGTAAACAAACACGTCACCTTGATGAACACCATGGACAATACGACGCTTGATCAACAGGGAGTGGTGGATAAGTTTGGCATTCCTCCGGAGTTAATCATCGACTATCTCGCCCTGATGGGCGACAGCTCCGACAATATTCCCGGTGTGCCCAAGGTCGGGCCGAAAACCGCAGTCAAATGGTTGAGCCAGTTTGGTTCACTGGATGAAGTTATTGCCAACGCCGACAATATCAAAGGTAAGGTGGGTGAAAACCTGCGTGACTTTGCGGATCAACTACCGCTGTCACGTCAG
>JAUWLO010000208.1 GCA_030613605.1 Gammaproteobacteria bacterium
GTAGCTGACCCCCCCAGCAACATAGCTCCCCCCGCTGCTGCCAGTAATACATTTTTTGTTGTACTTCTATTTTTTGAAAACTCCATTTCAATCTCCCTAGATTATTAATGTTATTTTTCAGGTTACAACTCCGTAATCTAACTTAATGCTATCCGGTTATATGCTCATAAGAATTTCGGATAACCCGCAGAAGTAAACCATTGAGTAAAATGGCTGTCAACAAGAATTAACCCTAAGTTGATGTTTTATAAGGAAATTGATTACATAGTAACCAACTTGGTTATTATATAGACAGATGACTTAATATCTATAAGCGATAATGAAACCCACAGCTTCACTCAATTAAAATCTCAAATGAAGTCTGAAATTACAGACTTCTGGATACTAGGTACTAAAGGAAGGGGGATCTAAAAGAGATTAATGAATACTAACCCGGGCAAAACGACGCTTGCCGACCTGATACACATGCTGGGTTCCGGGTTTAATTACAAGCCTGGTGTCTTCTATCTTTTCGCCATCAATCTTCACTGCGCCCTGTTTTATCATGCGCATGGCATCCGAGGTACTTTTCACCAAATCAGCTTCTTTCAAAAGGTTACCGATGGCTAACCCACCATCTTTAGCCTTTAATTCAACTTCGGGCATATCCTCTGGCATTGCACCTTTCTGGAAACGAGCAATAAATGATTCTTTGGCTTTTGTGGCAGCAGCCTGATTATGAAAACGCTCAATTATCTCTTCGCATAACAGAAATTTAATATCACGCGGATTAGTACCGTCTTCCACCTGTTGTTTAAAACCGGTAATTTCTTCCATAGGACGGAAACTCAGCAACTCGAAATAACGCCACATCAATTCATCAGAGATAGACATCAGCTTGCCAAACATTTCTTCCGGCGGTTCATCAATGCCAATGTAGTTACCCAACGATTTAGACATTTTTTGCACGCCATCCAGACCTTCCAGTAATGGCATGGTCAACACGACCTGCTGTTCCTGTCCGTAGGCCTTTTGCAATTCACGGCCCACCAACAGATTAAATTTCTGATCGGTGCCGCCCAGCTCCACATCGGCACGCATCGCAACTGAATCGTAACCCTGAATTAATGGATACAGGAATTCATGAATGGCGATGGGTTTACCACTTTTGTAGCGTTTGCTGAAATCGTCACGCTCCAGCATACGAGCAACAGTATGTTTGGCGGCAAGTTGAATTAACTCGGCTGTGTTCATCTCATTCATCCAGCTTGAGTTGAACAACACCAGGGTTTTCTCCGGATCGAGGATTTTGAAAATTTGCTGCTCGTAAGTTCGGGCATTTTCAATCACTTCATCACGGGTCAACGGAGGGCGTGTGGCATTTTTTCCTGTGGGATCGCCAATCATGCCAGTGAAATCACCAATCAGGAACAACACCTCATGGCCGAGGTCCTGAAACTGGCGCAATTTGTTAATCAACACGGTATGACCCAGGTGCAGGTCTGGTGCAGTGGGATCAAAACCTGCCTTGATGCGTAAAGGTTTTCCTCGGGCAAGTTTGGTCTTGAGCTCCGCTTCGACCAGGATCTCCTCCGCACCACGTTTAATTTGTTCCAGGGCCTTATCGGCAGATACCATGCTGCTATTCTCCAAATGACTTAAACCATTTAACCCAAACCACTAAACTCAAACCCGTCGCTTCTTCCTACTGCAAACTTCCTACTGCAAGAAAGTGGCCGGCATTATAACGTAACCAGATGGGTCGCATTGGTTACATTTTAACCAACCCCGACACACCATACCCAAATTTTACAAAGCTTTTGGATTCAAGCAGATAAACTGCTTTTATTCACTTCCCAGAGTGGGATATGATGCCGAATCGCCAGCGACTTTGGGGCATTCTGGCTTAAAACTGAAGCAGTTAACGATAATAATTAATAAAATACTGCGATTTGTTACCTAAACCACACAAATCCCTGGTATTTCCCTTAATTGACGGCCACATACGACCGATAATGTACAAGAAGTATACGATATTGGAAAAACAGACCAAACCGAATTTATGAGCAATCAATTCAATCCAAATAAACCAATCATGGGACGGGACTACAAACCCTCCATGGAGCTCGGTATGCGGGTTCAAAAGAAAGGGAGCCTCCCTGCTCACTGGATAGGACTTGCCGCTAGTGTAGTTCTGGTTACCAGCATTTTTTTCCTGGTGACCGATAACGCCAAGGCCACCCGCACTAATGTACTTGAAGATAGCAACCAGGTTTCCAACCTCCAGAGAACGAACACCGAAGTTACCCTGCCATTGGCAATACCAGGCAATTCAATATCCAGCAGCGCAAAAGCTGACAGACAATATTCCTCGAAACAGAGCACTGCCTGGCAAACAGCCTCGGTAAAAAATGGCGCCAACATGGCGCTTATTTTTGCTCGGGTAGGTTTAAGCCCTCAGGAATTATATCGCGTGATGACCGCAGACAAAGATGCTTCCGCTCTGAAACGACTCATGCCCGGGCAAAAACTTAAATTTCAAATTGATGATGGAAACCTGCAACAACTGGTTTACAAAATTGATGCGCTGAATACGTTGCACGTTAATCGAACTCAGGATGAAAGTTTCGCGGTATCCACTAACACGCGCAAAATGGAAACCCGCGTTACCAATACCACGGGCGTTATTCATTCATCACTGTTCCTCGCGGCCCAGAAAGCCGGCCTGTCTGATAACCTCATCATGGAACTGGCGGGTATTTTTGGCTGGGATGTCGATTTTGCGTTGGATATTCGCGGCGGCGATAGTTTCACCCTCGTTTACGAAGAACTTTTTCTTGATGGCAAAAAACAACGTGACGGCAATATCATTGCGGCCGAATTCAATAACCGGGGCAAGACCTATCGCGCTTTACGGTATACCGATACAAAAGGAATCTCAGACTATTTCTCACCTGATGGCAAAAGTATGCGCAAGGCTTTCATTCGCACTCCGGTAGACTTCACCCGCATCAGCTCCCGTTTTGGAAAACGTCGCCACCCCACACTAAACCGAATGAAAAATCATCATGGCGTAGATTATGCTGCACCGAGAGGCACACCCATCAAAGCTGCCGGTGATGGCAAACTGACATTCGTTGGACGTAAGGGTGGTTATGGAAAAACGGTCATGATTCAACACGGTGGGAAATACGGCACGCTGTATGCTCACATGTCACGCATCAAACCCGGCATGCGTCGTGGCAAAAAAGTACGTCAGGGACAAACTATTGGTTATGTGGGTAGTACGGGACGTTCTACCGGCCCACATTTACATTATGAGTTCCGCGTAAATGGAGTGCATCGCAACCCGCTGCGAGTTCGTCTGCCTGATGCAGCACCCATACGCGCAAAATACAAAACAGACTTCCTCAATAAATCTCGCGGTCTTGTCGCTCTGCTTGATGTGCTCCAGCGCACCAATACAACCCTTGCCCTTAACGACAAGATTAATTAATCAGGAGCGAGTTGCCAGAATATTTTCTGGTCACACCGCTTGAACCACATGTCCACGGATTATTTTATCGGCCTGATGTCTGGCACCAGTATGGATGCCATTGATGCTGCGCTAGTGGATTTTAGTAACGACACACCAAAATTAATTAACGCCCTCAACTTCCCCATCCCCGACTCACTTCGCACTGAGCTGCAGGCCTTGTGTCAGCCTGGCGAGAATGAAATTGAACGCCTGGGACGCGCTGACACCCAGCTTGGTAAGCTATTCGCTGATGCCGTAGACCAGCTATTAAATAAATCAAACCTGGCAGCAGAAAATATTTGCGCCATTGGTAGCCACG
>JAUWLO010000028.1 GCA_030613605.1 Gammaproteobacteria bacterium
GGAAGATGTGGTGCTCAATCGCCGCGAAGATGCCACCGATCGCCTGTTGGATATCGCCGACCAATTTAAGGGCGGCGGCGTCGAAAAGAAAAAAGAAGATCTGGAATGGCGCAGCTGGCCGGTGGGCAAACGCATCGAACATGCCTTGGTAAAAGGCATCGACACCTTTGTGGTCGAAGACACCGAAGAAGCACGGCTGAGTTTTGATCGCCCCATTCAAGTCATCGAAGGCCCATTGATGGACGGCATGAATACGGTGGGTGATCTATTCGGCGACGGCAAAATGTTCCTGCCGCAAGTGGTGAAAAGCGCGCGAGTAATGAAAAAGGCCGTGGCCCACTTGCTGCCGTTTATCGAAGCAGAAAAAGATGGCAACACGCAAAGCGCCGGCAAGATACTCATGGCCACCGTCAAAGGTGACGTGCACGACATCGGCAAAAATATCGTTGGCGTGGTGTTGCAGTGCAACAACTTTGAAATCATTGACCTTGGCGTGATGGTGCCCGCGCAGAAAATTCTCGATGCGGCGGTGGAACATAAGGTCGACATCATCGGCCTGTCCGGTTTGATCACACCCTCGCTGGAAGAGATGTCGCACATCGCGTCCGAGATGCAGCGTTTGAAGATGAACATTCCGCTGATGATCGGCGGCGCTACTACCTCGCGCGCACACACCGCGGTGAAGATCGAACCCGGCTATCAAAACGGCCCCAGCGTGTGGGTGAAGGATGCCTCGCGTGCGGTGGGTGTGGCACAGAGTTTAATCTCCGAAGACCTGAAAACAGATTTTGTTGCCAAACTACGCGAAGACTACGAGCAGGTGCGTGAAAACCACGCTAACCGTCAGCGCGCGATTAAATGGCTGACACTGGAACAGGCGCGCGCCAACAAAACTCAAATCGACTGGGACAACTACACGCCAGCAGCGCCCAAACAAATGGGCATACAGGTGTTTGACAACTTCCCGTTAGAAGAACTACGCGACTACATCGACTGGACACCATTCTTTCACTCCTGGGAGTTAAAAGGCAGTTACCCGAAAATTTTTGATGACGCACAAAAAGGTGAGGAAGCTCGCAAACTGTATGACGATGCTCAAGCCATGCTGGACAAAATCATCAATGAAAAATGGTTACAGGCGAAAGCAGTGGTGGGTATATTCCCTGCAAATAGTGTAGGCGATGATATTGAAATTTTTGCCAATGAAGACCGCACTGAAGTCATCACCACCTTCCACAACCTGCGACAACAGCAGAAAAAGGCCGACAGCAAACCCAACCGTTGCCTCAGCGATTTCATTGCACCCAAAGACAGCGGTAAAACCGATTACCTGGGTGGCTTCGCGGTCACCGCTGGCATCGGCATCGATAAACACGTGGCCGCGTTTGAAAAAGACCACGATGACTATTCCGCCATCATGCTCAAAGCACTGGCCGACCGTTTAGCCGAGGCATTTGCCGAACGCATGCACGAAAAAGTCCGTCGGGAAATCTGGGCCTACAATAGCGAGCAACTCAGCAACGAACAGCTCATCAAGGAACAATACAAAGGTATCCGTCCCGCTGCCGGCTACCCCACTTCGCCAGATCACACCGAAAAAGATAATCTGTGGAAACTGCTGAGCGTGAAAAATAACACCGGCATCACGTTGACCGAGTCAAAAGCCATGCTACCCACTGCTGCTGTTAGTGGGCTGTATTTCGCCCACCCGGAATCCACTTATTTTGCTGTAGGCAAAATTAACAAAGACCAGGTTGAAGAGTACGCGGAGCGTAAAGGAATTACTCTTAAGGATGCTGAATACTGGTTAGCGCCGAACCTTGGCTATTAAGCGAACGACTGCTTTGCAGCGATAGCGGCCATTCACCCCAACTCCTAGAACCCGAACAATCAGCCATTATCGGAAACTGCTAACCTGCTTAATTAACTGCAATCTTTTCTATATCTTTTATAACCCTCCCAGGATTTTCAGAATAACCACTGAGTACCCGCTGTATTCCATTTTGGTTCATATAATGAATTGCGGCTTGAACAAGAGGGTATCGATTGACGATATTTTGTGTGACTGTCATCACCATGTCCTCTTCGTCGATGCGACCATATCTTTGTAAAAAACTCAACGCTAGCAAAATGCCAGCTGCCCCAGCAATTGATTCTCCATACACTCTACCCACTATCGGTGCGTCACCTTCTCCTTGGGAAGCTGTCAACTCCTCGATGAGCCGAAGAGTGGGTTGATGGGCGGATAAATGTATTAATTCGGTAAAAGGGGAGATTAATGATATGGGGCCATGGATTACGAAAATCGTGCTGCCTATCGGTTTATGGTAATCATCATCGACAACATAATTAATAGCCCTCTCAACAGGCATTACATTCACTAATCCAGGTAAAAGCTGAGTACCTTCTTCATTGACTCCATTGACCCGGTAGACGAGATAGGCATGTTTACCAACAAGCCCCTTGAATCCTTTTGTGTCTATAAACGATCTGGTTTGTTGTTTTGTTAGCAAACTCCAGTCGAAATTGATTTCCATCAATCCGGGAATATTGCTGTATAAATAGTCTTGGGCCATTTTTGAGTATGACAAGAGCCGTCTACTGTGAATGGATAAATCATGAACACCATAATGTTGAAACGTCCATGCAACCTGATTGGACTTATTCCAACGAATACCTTCGTCCGCTAGAACTTTCTCCAACAGCGAAACTGTTTTTTGATAATCACTTTGCTCTATCCATGTGGCAGAAAGAAATGTCTCCCTATGTAAAGCGGAACACTGCTGTATCAGGGTGGATTCATCCAACCATGGCCCTACCCCATTCTGAGAAGAAAAAGAGAACCCGATACTCTCAGGAGTATCTTCCAGAAAAATATTAGCGAAAGCGTATTTTGGCGTTAAAGACACAGCGGCCGTACCTGCGAGTAGATACGACAGGAAACCGCGCCTTGTTAGTTTCTTCGGCATTGGGCAACCCCCCAAATATTCGAGGACTATTTATAGCTTGCCTATGTGTAATTATAGTCGTTCTTGGGGAATGTTCGTTACCACACCATGGATTTATCTAATTCCAGTGACTAATAACGAATGACCGCTTTCAGTACAAAGCAGTCATCCATCGATTAACGCCTAGACTATCTACAACCACTGCACCAGATAGTACATAAGCTGTCCCTCGGAAGATTTTGAGGGGCCGATAACTTTGGCCGGATAACGCTTGCTGGCTTCGTCCCCACCGTCTATTGCGTCCTGCTCAGTTTCTACAATCTCCACACAGGACGCAGGAAAACGATTCCGGCTTCGTTTCGGTACATACACAACAGCATATCGTTCTGCCGATACTCCCGTCTGTGGGTCTAGTGGTACAAATCCGCGCATGCGAACCTCTGAAGTCTAAAATGGGAAAAATCATAATACCCTATCCTGTAACGCTCACAATTGAGAATACTGTTAGCCATAAATAAAATACCATGGACAAAGTTTTTAACTTTGGCCAAGATTCAGTCATGAATTCACCATCCAACGAAGACAAGGCTAGACTGGCATCAACATTAATCGCGATCCTGGATGACTGGGGTGTGAGCAATGCCGATAAGATTATTTTATTAGCGCTTCCTGCGGGCACCAAACCTCGCGCTATCCAGCGATACCAGCAGGGCACCCCGTTACCTGACGACAGCAACGTACAGGAACGAGCCGGACACCTGCTGGGCATTGCAGACGCCCTGAGGCTCGCATATCCACGTAATGCACGAGGAGGCGAACTTTGGCTAAACCGGCCCTGTAGGCACTTTAACGGCCGTATACCCATGGCCATGATGACCGAAGAAGGACTGACAGGCATTACAGCCGTCAGGATGCACATTGACTGCTCATATGACTGGTTTATTGACGAGCAAACATCCAAAACCTGCTCGCCTAAGTAGTACCACCTGAAATCACACTTCAAAAAATAAACCTATTTGCCAGGCTGGCTTTATTGCCTTTTTCTGCTACATATTTCTAAAGAAATTACCGTCTTATCCGATACATATAAGCGAATACTTATAAACTCGTCAGACGCTGACACACAACAGATTTACCATTAATTTTAACGGAGCATCTCATGCGCAAAATCACCACCCTCTTAATCGCGGCTATCTGCCTATTCAGCTTTGCTGATGTTTTTGCAGCAGGTGACTTCCCAGGTCGGAAAAAATACCCGAAGGTTCCGTATATTGAGCTGGCTGACCTGGCTAAACAGTTCAAGGATGTTGTTGTTGTTGATGCCAGATCAATTCTGGAATATGAAACCCTCCACGTAGTCGGTTCAGTCAACATCCCCGTTGCGAAAAAATCCTTTGAGGCAAAAGTTGCCAAATTACGTGCTGGCACAACCAAGCCTATCGTCTTTTACTGTAATGGCCGCACTTGCATGAAGTCTTTCAAAGCCACCAAAAAAGCGATGGAACATGGTGTTAAAAACGTGTTCTCATTTGATGCCGGTATTTTTGAGTGGACGAAGGCAAATCCAAAACTCGCCGTGCTACTGGGTAAAAGCCCGGTGAATGTGGCCAACCTGATCCCTAAAAAGGTATTTAAAAAGCGCTTCCTTCACCCTGATGCCTTCAGTGACCAGGCAACTTCCCCTACAAAGAAGACCCTGATTCTGGACGTTCGGGACAAATATCAACGTGCAGGTATAGGTTTTTATCCTGGCAAAGAACGTTGGGCCAGCCTGGATGAGAAGAAAAAACTGCGTAAATACATCAAAAAGGCTATCGATCAAAAGCGCACTTTGATGATTTATGATGAAGTCGGCAAACAGGTTCGCTGGTTACAATACGAACTAGAAAGAGCTGGCGCCAAGGATTACTACTTTATGGCCAAAGGTGCTCGTGGCTACTTTAAGGCTCTGGATGCCTGGGGTAAAAAATAAGCCTATAGCTATATTGAACTAAAGTCATACAAAAAACGTGCTGGCAATTAAACCAGCGCGTTTTTTTTGGCCTCCTTTTGATCAGAATGAGCTAATACGGCCCATTATTTTAGACCCTATAACAAGTAGATGACGTACCGCCACAACCCAGCTAGAATCCCCATTAACAGTAAAATATATCATCATTTTCGACACGGAAGGATACGATGGAAAATCGACAATACACACGATTGCCGCTTGATATCATGGTCGAACTCCATCTGATTGATGGGACCCGACTTTATGGAGAAACGGCCGACGTCAGCCTGGATGGTGCATTTGTTAATCTCACTCCACCGTCAAGCGTTGAGATTGGTCAGCAATGCCGCCTGGAATTGATTATTAAGTCTGAGGAGGGCTGGGTGCGAGTTGAATTTGACAGCGTCATTGCTCATTCAAAAAGCGAAGGGATTGGTGTCCGTTTTGAAGAAGCCAACGCCGCTCATCATGAATCGTTCCTGAAGTTATTTATAGAAGGGGATCATGACATCGATAAACTGCTCGAAGAATTAACAAAACACCCGCGGTCTGAAATCCATTTTCCAAAGACCTGAACCACAAATTCTAACCCAAAATCTCTAACCCAAAAAAAGCTGTTTTGTTCCCAGAATCTGCTCTTTAGCTTTGCCCAGTATCTTCATGCTGATTTCCGGCGCCAAGTTTCCACCTGCAAGTTTTGAACAGGCAGGGATGTTTTCCAGAGCAGGGATACCTTCCATCTTCGGCGTTCCAAAGAAACTGTGCAATTGGGCCGTTAACACAACATCACAATAATCCGGCTTTTCTCCACTATCACGCGTCCATTCTTCTGCACCATAAGCGGCTTCAATAATGGCCTGCGGAAATTTCCATTCCTGAAGTAACACCGCACCAATTTCAGCCTTCCTCGCCAGATTACTGTTGAGTAACGATAGAAAATATTGATCAGACAACCAGCTGGGGCCAGGATTTCATGCTACAGTCCCAGCTAATCTCGCCACATGCATAGATACTGCTACTAAACTTTAAACTGATACCACAGGGAAATTTGCCATGCTGACGGTTTATTCCAAAGACCATTCTAATCGCCGCCAAAAGATATTCGCAAACCTCACCATTTGTATGTTGCTTATAGCGCTTGGTGCTTGCGCCACCACATTTGATAAAATGGATCGGCTAAATAGTACCCTCAGAGGTTATGAAAAAGCACTGCGCTGGGCAAAATTTGATATTGCTTACTCCTACCATAAATGGGACACAAAAGAGCAACCCTCCATTCCGGAATATTTAAAAAATATACGCCTTACAAATTATGGCGTGAGCAATAGCAGTTTTGATGAAAAAACCATGACGGCCAAGCAAACAGTGGCAATAAGTTTCTACAATAAAAATAATTTAAGGGAACGCTCACTGGAAGACAAACAACGCTGGAAATATTTTCCAGACGAGGAACGTTGGTACCTGATGAGCAAACCACCAACATTCCAGTAACTATCTTATAACGTCATAGCCAGACTACTCCTTATTAAATGTTGCCAAATAGTTTACTTCAACGCACCCGTTTAGCTCTGGCAGGAATGCTGCTACTGGCCCCCACGCTCTGGGCAGGGCCTCTGCATGATGCAGCAGAAACAGACGATACTGCACGCATAAAAGTCCTCGTTGAAAAAGGTGAAAATATTAACAAAATAGATGATCGCGGCATTTGGCCCCTGCTGGCAGCCGCCAGTAATGGCAGCACAGATTCAGTCGAATTATTACTTAAGCTGGGCGCAAGCCCCAACCAGGCAGATCAATATGCCTTTACAGCTCTACATGAAGCCGCCAGCTCGGGGCATCGGGATGTTGTGGAATTACTTATTGGGGCAGGAGCCGACATGAATGCGCGCGACATCAATGGCTATTCTCCTATGGGATATGCCATGAGCTCAGGGAATACAGATACCGTTGAACTGTTACAAAGCATGGGCGCAAATCAATAAGCAACCTCGCTATATGTCACTCAGTGTGGTGCTTTCTCACTGGATGACCCAAAAATTCTCGATACTGCAAATCCCATAGCAAAATAATCATCAATTTCCACCAATGGACTATTTTCAAAAACGGCACCATTTAGCCGGTCATATCGCACAAAGGCACCTATAAACCAGTGTCTGGAATTCATCACCAGAGTCAATGTGGCACGTGAACCACTGTAACCACCGTCGGGCTGATACTGAGGACGTATCGCCGTAGCAAACTCCGCGGGCACCTTGTAAAAATATTCATGATATCGGCGCGAGGCATAAAGAGGCCCCAGCGCCAGGCTGACTCGCCAATGGGAACGCGACGCACCTTTCCGGTATGACAAATCCACATAAGGGGAAAAAACCCAGCCTTGTTGGGCAATAAGAGGATTACCTACCGATAAAGCCGCTCGTACCGGCAAGCGCAACCAGATACTGGCCTCACCTGCGTGCCGCTCACCATTACGGATCAATGAAATATCCAGGGTTGGGCCAAATTCACCCACCGGATCCAGGTTTGGCATACCTGCTCTGGCACTGTCGGCGTCTTTGGGAACAGGGAGATTACCGGCAATACTCAAATCCAGATGAATGCGCTCGCTTTCAAAAAGACGGCCTCGCATACCATCCTCATCCATGCGTATAGCCTCACCCCGATAGGCGATGAAAGGAACGGGTAACAGGTAACTCTTGTGCCCTTTGGCTCCACGATAGGCTGGTACATTCAGCCATCCAGCACCCAAACCCCACTCCCATTTGGGTAAGTGGTAGGCCTCCACAGGTATCGGGAGCAGCAAAAGAGAAGACCAGACCAGAGCAGCGCACAGCCCACTCCTTGCAAAAAAACTATTATGGCCCATTAAAATCCCATCACTATTTTTCTGCCCTTAACTCTGTCACCCATCTTAGTATCCCGTACTGGCTTCTTATCTGCTCCATAATAGCGATGATTCGAATCCACGGCCATTCCTCAAGCGTACCACTCGACTCGTGGGCAGGAATCGGGGAAAATAGCAGGCGTATTCACCCGCCGGCATACAGGCGCGGTTAAGAAACACTAACACTACGTAATTAAAATACAGCAAAGCTCACAGTAAAAACCAATAAAGTCTATATATATGACAACTCGTTACCAAACCGATGATCTTCGTATCGGCGAAATCAAAGAAGTGATCGCACCTGCCGAGGTCCTCAAAACACACCCTATCACTGACGTGGCGTCAGAAACTGTTGCCAAAACACGTCAGGCTGTGCATGACATACTCACTGGCAAGGACGACCGATTGATAGTGGTTATTGGCCCCTGCTCCATCCATGACCCGAAGGCTGCCCTGGAATATGCAAAACGGCTAAAAACTCAACGGGATGAGCTCGCCGATGATTTACTCATTATCATGCGCGTTTACTTTGAAAAACCCCGAACCACCGTGGGGTGGAAGGGGCTGATTAATGACCCACATCTGAATGGTAGCTTTGAGATCAATGAAGGGCTCCATTTGGCTCGCCAGCTGCTGCTGGATATCAATAATATGGGTATACCAGCGGGCACAGAGTATCTTGATTTAATCACACCACAGTACATCTCCGATCTCATCAGCTGGGGTGCCATTGGCGCCCGCACAACCGAGAGTCAGGCACATCGCGAGCTAGCCTCTGGTTTGTCCTGCCCGGTGGGATTTAAAAATGGCACCAATGGCAACTTGAAAATTGCCATCGACGCCGTGCATGCGGCTAGCCAACCACACTATTTCTTGTCGTTAACCAAAGCAGGGCGCTCCGCTATTTTCGCCACAAAGGGTAACGAGGACTGTCATATTATTTTGCGGGGCGGGCAAACACCTAACTATGATGCTGCCAACGTTAAGATTGCATCAAAGGAAATGGAAGATACTGGCCTGCCTGCAAGATTAATGATTGATTTCAGTCATGCCAATAGCAGAAAACAACATGACCGTCAGATGGATGTTGCCAAAGATGTGGCCGGACAAGTAGCCGCCGGGAACAAACACATTATTGGCGGCATGGTAGAAAGTCACCTTGTCAGCGGACGACAAGACGTAAAGCAAGGCCAGGAATTACTATTCGGACAAAGTATTACCGATGCCTGCATCAACTGGAATGACAGCATACCGCTACTACAGGGGCTAGCCGAGGCTGTTCGGGAACGACGTTTACAAAATAAATAAAGCGTAATCGGGAACTAAAACCACTCAGCCCCACCCAACCCACACAGCAAATGCATACCGCGTGGTGATTATTCTTGAACACTTCACATGTGCGTACTGAACTGGCCGTGTTCGGCGCCCGCCATTAAATCCCGGAAATCTTCGCCGCTCACGTGAATCAATTCGGTATGATCTCCGGCCTCAAAATAAACATCCGTACAGTCTGCCAAGCTGTCATCAAGTGCCACATCAATACCATAGGCCTCACCCAGCGGAGGTATTGCTCCTGTTTCACAGTCCGTGAATATATCTACCAGCTCCTCCTCCGTCGCTAGCTCCAGGCGCCGATCAAGCTCTATATCAAGTTGATCAAACTCCACCTGATGATTCGCAGGAATGACGACCATGAGATAACCCTTATAATCTTCCGTCATCACACACTTGGCCAACTGATTACCCGGAATATGGGCAGCTTCTGCCGTTTCCAGACTGCTCGCCGTATGTGGATGTGGCACAATCTCATACTCTACACCCCAACGGCTAAGATAGTCCTGCATTGTCATTGCCACTGCCATGACCTTTCCTCCTAAAATATACCGGTTTCCTAATCCAGGCCCACTGACTCCCACACCCACCGAATCAG
The DNA here is from genome assembly GCA_030613605.1 of Gammaproteobacteria bacterium. Taxonomy (GTDB): domain Bacteria; phylum Pseudomonadota; class Gammaproteobacteria; order SZUA-152; family SZUA-152; genus SZUA-152. The sequence goes on from JAUWLO010000028.1 coordinate 9,753, forward strand.
CCGCCCGACCCATGATTAAGCTATAGACGAGCGCTTAACTTTTGTACAGGTTTTAGCCGTGTATTAAATCAGTAAAATCTGCTTATTTTTGATTAAACGTTCCCCATATTCGGTAAAATCTTGCTTCAATAAATAATGTTTATAATTCATAACCCCACGGGTACACACCATGCACTGCGCCATTTACAAAGGCCCTAAAAAAACCGACCACTATCTCTACGTAGAACGTGAAGACGATTTCTCACGGGTACCAGAAGCACTGCTGAACATGCTGGGTAAACTGGAATTAGTCATGACACTGGAGTTAGGTCCTGAGCGTACATTGGCACAGGTAGACATAACTCAGGTGAAAACATCATTACAGGAACAGGGCTATTATTTTCAAATGCCGCCACAAGCTCATGAGATACCAGCAAATATGTCATAGAAAAAACATTTAAAACCAAAGACCATTACCACCGATCATAACCCCAGACATGACGATACTTTCTTTTTTATTCTTTATTGTCGCTTTACTGTATTCAATGGTCGGATTTGGAGGCGGGTCATCATACAACGCACTGTTGATACTTTTTGATGTTGACTATCAAATCTATCCGGGCATCGCATTACTCTGCAATCTTATTGTTGTTACAGGTGGTTGCTGGTTATTTATAAAACGGGGATTTTTGTCAGCCCGCCTTCTACTGCCTTTTATTATCACATCGATCCCGATGGCTCATCTGGCCGGCCGATTGACCATAGATAAAACCATATTTCTCACAACACTTGGCATCGCCCTGTTTATTTCAGGGTTAGTCATGATCTTTAATAAACGGTTACAGGAGCGATTAATCACACCAGAAAAAAATCCGCATCTTTGGTCCTGGGGTTTACCCATAGGTGCCTGCCTGGGAAGTTTGGCAGGTCTGATCGGGATAGGAGGTGGGATATTTTTATCCCCTATACTCTACTTTCTTGGCTGGGGAACAGCAAAACAAATTGCGGCAACTGCGAGTGGATTTATTTTTGTTAACTCTCTCGCGGGAATTAGCGGGCAGTACATCAAACTTCAGGAAGTTCCATCAGGACTCAATCAGATAACCGAATTTTGGCCGGTATTTATTGCCGTCTTAATTGGCGGCCAGATTGGCAGTCGACTCAGCAGCACTCGGCTTTCACCAGAGCTCATTCAACAATTAACTGCTGTGTTGGTTTTATACGTGTCACTCAGAATAGCCTGGATACTGATACCGTCATAATAAAAAACAAACCTTAATTATCAATTTTATGACAGACAGGCAACAGGATCGTCTAAACAAATACCGTCAGAAAATAATAAGCCTCAAACATGAGGAGGCTCATTATATTAAAATGAACTCGTTGTAAAATACGGCCGCACCCAACGCAAGCAATGCAACCTCTACAACCGTAATCCACAATAGCATATAAGTTATACGACGAGCCGTAGGCTTCATCGGCTGCCAGATTCGGCGCATATACCACCGCCATGGCGCAAATCGCGACCAGCTATTCCAGGATATGCAAAATTTTTGCAGATACTCAGCCCAAATGACAATACTTTGATCAACTTCATGCAGAAGTGACTCTCTCTCGCCAGCAGGCAATCGATCATATCGGTCTGTGATGGTTAGCCTGGAACCTTGCTCAGCTGTTTCAATCTTTAATACCGTACTGGATTTGACGCCTTTATCGTAATCAATCCGATATCCATCATCCAGCTTGCTAACGGTAAGACTAAACTCAAACTCAAATGCCTTTTCCTGGCTGCTATTTTCACCACTAAAGGAAAAACTATTTTCTGATGTCTGTTCCCATTGTGTAAATACCAGCATGGGATTGATACGAAACAGTCTTTCCGTATCAGCACAGAATTCCATCAAAGCCTCAACCGACAAAGGCGTAATTACTGAAGCCCAGGCAGAATCATTTTCAGAGATTTCTGCTGAAGGTTCGTTTGTTGAACTATCGTTTATTGAAAGATCACTCATCAGGATAAGGTACAACTAACACGGGTGTTTTAAGTTTTCGGATCATCTTGTCTTTAAGCATTCTTGAGCGCAATCCAGATATCTTCTTGGGACGTATAGAACCCATTATAACCAGATCATATTTTTCCTGCTCACATGATGCCAGAAGGACCTCGTCGGGCTCGCCAACCACCATGTCATTGGTGTAGTTCAAACCTTTTTCTATTGCAGCTTCACCAACCCGGACAAAATTCTCATCCACTTCCCGCCCTAGCTCGCCTTCCAGATATCGACGAAAATCGTTTCGTACAGAGCCGTTCTGAAGCCAGTCATCACCTGTTGTGCCTTCCCAAAAAGTGGGAACCACAATCAAGTGGTGCAGAGTAGCACCCTCTTCACATAATTCGAATGCGACTTTCTCTGCCGCTTTTGCCCCGTCAGTTCCATGACTGGCAAGTAATACTTTATTTACTGCAAACATTTTCTCACCGTTTAAAACGCCGGTGTCCGCCCAAAGGCGGACACCGGCCACTTACTTTATTAACAAACTTTACTTAATGTACTTACTTAGTAAGAAACATACACTCCTAATGCAATAGCAAGCGCACAGATAAGTGCCATTAAGTCTTCTTTGCGGTCGCTGCCGAAAATTGACAGTGCTGAACCGCGATCAAATTTAGCTCCACTCATAATAATATCCTCTCGTTAAATTGTTTCGCTGATCAGCATCATGACCACAACCAGAGACGCTACCGCCTTGGTTAAGCCAACAACGCCACCGATAATAGCTGGTGCACCACCTGCCTGTTTCATGGATGCAAGAGTAATTTGCATACCCAGACCAACCAGCCCAAAGGCAAACAACCAGGTTATCCACTTACGGAACATCTTAACCTTCTTGGCAGTATGTCGGACGGCCTTATGAGCCTTCTTCAAAATCTTGCCAGATTTTTTACCCATGATTTTGGAGTTAGCCAAACCACGAATCTGAGTATCGTCTTCCATGGATGCGATCTTACGACCTTCAATCAGACGTGCCAGCGCTTCTTTACGATCTTGACGCTGCACCTTGCCCTGATTAGCAACCAGGACGGCAATCTGCTCATCCGTCATCATCTTACTGGCTTTGACCTTGGTGTTGTCAAAATACTTGCCCTTGTAGTGATTAGCAGGAGCAAACACGCCGGTTGAAGAAAGTGCGAATAACATGATGAAACCCAATACGAAGAGAGGGAACTTTTCGAAGATAACCTTACCCACGTTAACCTTTTGAGCGTTAGCTTCGCCTTCACGTTTCACGTACCACACAGCCAACCAGATAACGATAATAGGCAGGATCAATACGCGAGTAATGTTGAAGATTTCAGCAACCTTCAGGGTTTCGATGCCATCAGGCTGGAAGGCTAAAGCTGCACCAGCTACCTGAGCTGAGTTGAGGATACCGGTACCGGCCCATGCGCCGAACTGCACGTGGCTCATATCCAGTAGTTGACCTACAACCGGGAATACAAACATACAACCCACACCCCATAACAGGATGGTACCGATGGTGTAGGCAATTTCCACTGATTTGGCCTGAACAACCGGAGCCGAGGCAACCGTTGCGGATACACCGCAAACACCCATGCCGGCAGAAAGTACGCCACCCATGGAGTTCGGAATTTTCATTCGCGAACCCATAAACAGGGTCATGCCCACTGAACCCAATACGAAGAAGCCGATCATGACGATGGAAAGACCACCGAGGTTTTTCAGCTCAGCGGCACTGTACAAAGTACCCAGCAGAATAACACCGGTCTTCAGTCCTAGACGTGAAAGACGAACACCATTCTGCGCCCAGCCAGGCACCTTGAACACGTTCACAATGATAATGCCGAAGATAATGCCCATAACAATGTAGTTCAGGCCGAGCAGCTTGTGGATGTATTTACCCGTGTCACCAACCTTGCCGAAGCCCATACTAATGACGGCTACTTCTGGGGCAACAAACCAGCGTGTCAACATGGCAATCAACAGGATGAACATACCGCCAGCAATACTGGATGAATAATAATCCCAGGCCCCTTCGGTATGGGAACCAAACAATTGCCACGCACCGATCAGCGCCGCTACGACACCGAACCACAACGACAGGTTAACGATCTCACTGCCAAATTTATATTTTTTACCTGCTGCAAGATGTTCCATTAAACCATCCATCATCCCGCTACTCGCCATCCACCACATTGCAAGCATGATCATGCCTATAATGAGTAGTGCCGGCGATTTTTTTGTATACACCATAGTGCCGTCTCCTTCGTGCCTTATTAATTATTATCTAGTTACTACTATTTTCTTTCGTGTGCTTTTTTTGCTTTTAGCTATGCACAAATCCCTGTGCCAGTACTTTTCATACTCACGCGCTATTGAACATGTCTATGAACAGAATATCAATATATAAATCATGAAATATCACTAAGGGATTCACTGGTAGTTTAGAATTAAGTAATATTAAATTATTAATATATACAAAATAACGGGCGTAAAATAATTACGCACAAACGCTTACGCGCACGCTATGTCATTCTTTACACGGGGGAAAACAAGGTTTTCTTTTTTTGATAATTATTACCGCTTATTGAACAGGCCGGCAATAATGCTTTTGACTGCTTGAATTTCAACCTAAACTCGGGAAAATTTATTTTGAAATTGTTACAACACTTTTTATTTTTATTCTGATTCTTAATCCTGACAGACACACCAGATTATAAATTCAGCTTGTACTTACCATCGATACCCGTCAGTCGATACACCATAACGCCGTGTGCGAAACCTTTTGGATGTAACTCACGTTTGCCATCCACCCATACCTTCAAACCACCACCCATAAAGGTTGCCTCGGATATT
>JAUWLO010000242.1 GCA_030613605.1 Gammaproteobacteria bacterium
AAGCAAAAACACGGCCGCGGCTGCACGGTCATCGGTATCACTGAAAACAATATATTTGTGTAACTTATTAAGTTTGCGCAGACCAAGACGTAACTCTGTCACCGGTGTGTTTTTTGCACCGGGTAAACTGCCACGAGAAAACTCACCCAGCTTACGAACATCCAGCCACTCCACATCCGTGGCATCCATGGCCTTTGCTTCATCATAGGTAACATATTGCAGTACAGGAGTTATTAGCAGGTTGATGAAATCCTCTTTGGAAAGACGCATGAGTTTGCCATCTTCCATCATCACAACTGTGGCATTACGTTTACTATTCCCTATTAGAGCCTCTTCACCAAAACCACTGCCCGCAGTAAGAGTAGCGAGCTTCATTAATGGTGCATCCGGGGTTACCCGACGGACGACCTTGGCCCTGCCCTTGGCAATGATGTAATAATTTTCATCAATATCACCCTGCTTGATAATGATATCGTTAGCGCGCACAGAGACTTCTTCCATGCGCATCATCATTGCCTGAATACTTTCAGCACGCAGTTTCAGGAAAACTTTGGATTGTAGAAAACGGCTCATCCAGTCCGTTTCTTCTTCCTCTGATACATCTAAATTAGAAACCTCATAAGTCTGGTTACTGCCCCAGTTCACCAACATGTCCAGCAGGCTGGTATCAATATTGAGCAAGGTAGCAGCACCGATTGAAACCGCCGTAACGGTACGGGGTTTTTCCTGATTCAGGGGTATACGAGCTTGCTTGGAATTTGCGGCCAGCCGGGTGGTTCTACCGCTGGAATCCGTTAATTCCAGTTTCCCGGCGATGAGATACAGTGTGCGGTGATCCCGCTCACCAATGGTAAAAATGGTCACACCGGAGGCCACTTCCTCCAGACGTGATTTGGCGCTCAACTCAGTCAGCATATCCGGCGTCAGGTCACACAGGGGTGACAACGACCTGAGTAGTTTATGATCAAGTAATTGTTTGGCAGCGCTCATATTCTGTTTTAACTGGCCTAATATTGTGGCAAAAAAGGTGGGAAAAGCGCCATCTCTCCCGCAAATTAACGCGGCGCTTCTCATCGTTTTCTCTTAGTATAGTAACGGCAGGCATGACGGAAGGTTTACTCTGATTTCACAGGAACTGAGTTTAAAAACAGAGAGATAAGGATACTGTGACAGGAATCACAGAGTCAGTTGGAGCAGGTCTCAGAGGCTCCAAAAAACAGGGCCAGAAGGCCCAATATGGCTAATCTTTGGGCTTGAGCACCGTCTTCAGGACAATAGGATCCAGGGCCTTATCTCGCAACCGATTACGGACTGTGCCCATCTTCCGGGCGCTTTTAAATGGCCCAACCCGTACCCGGTGCCAGGTTTGCTCGCGGTTATACTTACCGGTAATCGTTATACGCTGGATGTGAGACTCAAAATTCATCAACGCCAACTTCGCACGCAAGCGGTCAGCATCTGCAAACTGGCGGAATGAGCCTACCTGCAGGTCATACACCACCTGCTCGCCACTACTGCTTTTCTCTCGCTCGGCAGCGATCTCCTGCTCCGGGATAAAAACCTCCATCTCCGGCAACAGATTGTAAAAATCGAAGCGCGGTCTTTGTGTCTCACTGTTTTGTTTCTGCCCAGTGACCGCAGCTTTCTGCCCAGGCTCAGCGACACGGCTTTTTTCGACCACGGGGGCAGGTTTATTTCCCTTGCCCATTTTTAACGGATGATCGTTCAGATATACCAGGTAAGCCACCAATAAACCGATAGCCAAACCCGCCAGCATCCACACCCAACCGGGCGTTACTTTGGCCTTTTTACTTTTACGCCTGGTGGTATTTTTATAATCTTTTGCCATGGTTATTCTTTACGGGTGGAAATAGGAAAATAAAAAATTATTTACATGGATTCCGGTGCTGATACACCCAGCAAACCCAGACCATTGGCGATCACCTGCCTGGTGGCACGGATCAAACACAGGCGAGCATCACGCAACGCTACATCATCTACCAAAAATTGATGGGCATTGTAGTAGGTGTGAAAATCATTGGCCAGATCACGTAAAAAATGTGCCAGCTGATGAGGTTCATGATTCAATGCTGCGCTTTCAACCACTTCCGGATAACGTGACAAACGGGTAAGCAAGCTTTGTTCGTGAGACTCGGTTAACACCGCAAGATGCGCCAGACCATTGTTACTGTCGTGCTCAATCGATTTTTCATCAAGCTGGCGTAACACGCTGCACACTCGGGCGTGGGCGTATTGAATGTAATACACCGGGTTGTCGCTACTCTGCGACTTGGCCAGGTCCATATCAAAATCCATGTGCTGCTCGCACTTGCGCATCACGTAAAAGAAACGCGCCGCATCATCGCCCACTTCTTCACGTAGCTCACGCAAGGTAACAAATTCACCAGAACGAGTAGACATCTGTGCCCTCTCGCCACCACGATACAAAATGGCAAACTGCACCAGCAGCACATCCAGTTTACTGGCATCATCGCCCAACGCAGTGAGTGCCGCTTTGACGCGAGGCACATAGCCATGGTGATCGGCACCCCACACATCGATCACGCGATCAAAACCGCGTTCCAGTTTTTGCATGTGATAGGCAATGTCTGAAGCAAAATACGTAGTCTGGCCGTTGTCCCGCACCACCACACGATCTTTTTCATCACCAAAATCGGTGGAACGAAACCACCAGGCACCGTCTTTTTCGTACAGATGACTGGAATCCTTAAGACGTTCGATGGCACGACCTACAGCGCCATTTTCTGTTAGCTGGCGTTCGGAAAACCATTCTTCGTAAACAACACCAAAACCTTCGAGGTCACGACGTATGTCTTCAAGGATGCTATTCAAACCCGTATCGAAGACCTTGCGATAAGCAATATCACCCAGTAATTCCTTGGCTCGGCTAATCACCGCATCAATGTATTGTTCTTTGTCACCACCAGAGTCGCCGCCTTCGGATTCATCTTTGGGAAGATTACTCAACACGATCGCCGCTGCGTGACGATAGGCGTCACCATCCTCGCGGTGCAGGGTGGCGGCAATGTCCCACACATAATCGCCCTTGTAACCGTTAACGGGAAATGGCAATTCATCATTTTCGTTTTCGCCGCATAAATCTAGATAACGCAGCCAAACCGAGGCGGCCAAAATATCCATCTGCCGCCCCGCATCGTTAACGTAATACTCGCGATGCACTTTGTAACCAACCGCCGCCAGTAAATCCGCTACCGCCGCGCCGTAGGCCGCGCCACGACCATGACCAACATGCAAAGGGCCGGTGGGAT
>JAUWLO010000093.1 GCA_030613605.1 Gammaproteobacteria bacterium
CACCCTGGATAAAAATCAAACTGTGCGTGCTGTTAATACTGCCGCGAGTCAAATTCTTGAAATTAATGCTGATGCCGCAAAAGGAAAACATCTTGATCAACTTGAAAAAGAAAACCCGGAAACAAAAGCCTTTGTACAAACACTACTTTCACATATTGATGACAAAGAAGACGACTGGCGAGAGGAAGTAACGTTATTCAACACCACCGGACATAGAACGCTTATGTGCCAGGGAACGCTTCTGCCTGCTATTAAAGGTATGTCGGCGGGTTTTGTTGTCGTGTTTGATGACATAACCACCTTGATAGAGGCGCAGCGCAGCGCAGCATGGGGAGAAGTGGCGCAACGCCTGGCTCATGAAATTAGAAATCCGTTAACACCCATACAATTATCCGCTGAACATATCAGGCATAAATATCTTGAAAAAATGTCTCCCGAGGATTCAGAAGTCCTTGATCGTTCAACACACACCATTGTTCAACAGGTACAGGCATTAAAGGAAATGGTACAGGCATTTTCTGAATATGCCCGCACGCCAGAATTACATTTACAACCGCTTTCCATAGAAACAATTACCAATGAAGTGCTGGATTTATACCGCGGAAATGAACAAAAAATTCATATTGGTTTTCATGTTGAACAGGACATACCCGTTGTAGAGGCAGATCCTGGACGCATACGTCAGCTACTACATAACTTATTACGCAATGCAATTGAATCTCTGGCCAATCATAAGAATGGGGAAATAAACCTGTCGCTTTCCGGCATAGAAAAGCAAACAAAACATTACGTTGAGTTAAGGGTGCAGGATAATGGACCTGGAATCCCGAAAGACATGATGGAAAAATTATTTGAGCCCTACGCAACAAGCAAATCCAAAGGCGGCGGACTTGGCCTTGCCGTTGTCAAACGAATCATTGAAGAACACTCCGGCATTCTGTATGCCGAAAATATAAAAGAAGGGGGCGCATGCATTGTTATACGAATACCCGCACTGGAGTCTACATCATATAAAAATAAAGTAGTTAGTTTACAAAAAACTGGAAATTCATGAATTTATTTTTAATGTATTATAATCGAAAAATATAAGCGCAGAATCACACCATGAAATCTCACATTCTTGTTATTGACGATGAACCTGATATTTGCTCAACGGTCAGAGGTATCCTTGAAGATGAGGGTTATGTTGTTTCTGTTGCAGAGAATGGTGAGACCGCCAGAAGACTTGTTCGCTCGATCGCTCCAGACCTTATCTTACTGGATATCTGGATGCCTGATATTGATGGGATTAGTCTGCTAAAAGAATTCACTAACGAAATCGCCATCGGCATACCTGTCATTATGATGTCTGGCCACGCCACAATAGAAACCGCAGTTGAGGCTACACGCCTCGGCGCAAAAGATTTTATAGAGAAACCCCTTTCTTTAGCAAAGTTGCTTCACACGGTACAAAACGTTATCTCTGAAACGTCTCAGCAATTACCTGCCGAAACACAACATGCGCCCGCAGAGCCTGTTCCACCCGTAGGGAAAAGTGTTCAAGTGCAGCTGCTACGTGAGCACCTGGAACGACTTGCGCAACACGACAGTAGCGTTTTACTCCACGGGGAACCCGGCTCTGGAAAAACATTTTCTGCAAGATTTCTTCATGCCAAAAGTCATCGTAAAAAAGGCCCCTTTATTGACGTCCATACCAGCCTGTTTAGAGACGGGCAGGGCACAGCATTACTTCTAGGCCATGAAAAAAATGGCCAGATAATCCCAGGCTTTCTTGAGCAGGCCGAGGGAGGCACTCTGTTTCTTGATGATGTAGCAGAATTAGACCAGGACATTCAACAAAGTCTGTTTGCTGTGCTAAGTACTGGTCAGTGGGTTCGACTGAACGGCGATACACCGCAAAAGCTCAACACACGTATTGTTTCTGCAACACGCTACGACCTTAAAAGAGAGGTCACTGCAGGGCGTTTCCGTGAAGACCTGTATCATCTGCTGAACACAGTACCCATTAATGTGCCGCCATTACGTGAACATATTGAAGACATTAGTGACCTTCTGCAATATTACGTCAACCTGCTCGTGGACCACGAGGAACTGCCCTACCGTACTTTCACGGTGGCGGCCCAGAACCGTCTTCGAAACTATGAATGGCCTGGCAACATCCGTGAACTTGAAAACCTGGTACGGCGGCTTCTGATCTTAGGACTCGATAATGAAATTGATTCTGATGAAGTAGAAGCTGCTCTTGGCGCCTCTACCCTAGCCAGCAGTAATATCATTATATCGGAATTCGACCTTCCGCTGCGCCAGGCCAGGGAACAATTTGAAAAAGCTTACCTTGAGTATCAGCTACAACTGGCCGAAGGTAATGTTGGTAAGGCAGCCAAGGCAGCAGGAATTGAACGTACACATCTATACCGAAAATTAAGGGCACTGGGAATTGACACCCGCCATACTGTTCGTGAAAAATAGAATGATTAAAAACCGATGCCGAAAGTATTCCAGGAATTGTCTGCTACAATCAGACCTATAAAAAACAGCAACACAGCATCAATGAACTGTAGCAATAAAAAAATAACAATAAACACTCACTTCACATCGGCTCATTAAGCTAATGCAATACAATCGACCCTACCGGGTAATATCACTCAAATGAAAATCATCATTCTTGGAGCCGGCCAGGTAGGCACATCAGTGGCAGAGGTGCTGGCCAGTGAAAATAGCGATATTACCGTGGTTGATATAGACGAGAAAAAACTTGAGGACTTACGAGATCGTCTGGATATTGGCATTGTCGTCGGCGAGGCCTCTCATCCTGAGGTTCTGGCCCAGGCAGGCGGAGAAGATGCCGACATGATCATCGCTGTCACCAATAGCGACGAAATTAACATGATTGCCTGCCAGGTGGCCTACACCCTGTTCCACACCCCGACAAAAATCGCCCGGGTCCGCAGTGTTGGTTACCTGTCTCATCCACAACTTTTTACCCAGGAAGCATTACCTGTTGACGTACTCATCAGCCCAGAACAATTGGTGACTGATTATGTACAGAGGCTTATTGAACACCCTGGCGCGTTACAGGTACTTGATTTCGCAGGCGGGAAGGTACAACTGGTTGCCGTACGCGCCTACTATGGTGGTCCACTGGTAGGACATGAACTGCAAACTCTACGCGAGCATATGCCTGGCATTGAAACACGCGTTGCCGCAATCTATCGTCGCGGCCAGGCCATAGTGCCGGAAGGTAATACCGTTATTGAGGCTGATGATGAGGTTTTTTTCATTGCCGCAAAACGCCATATTCGCGTAGTTATGAAAGAATTACGGCGCCTTGATAAACCCGTCAAACGTGTAATTCTCGCAGGTGGTGGAAACATAGGCGTTCGTCTGGCAAAAGCACTGGAAAACAAATACCAGGTCAAACTTATTGATCACAACCCTCTTCGTTCTGAAAAAATATCAGCCGAGCTAGGAAAAACTATAGTCCTACATGGCGATGCGGCAGACGAAGAATTATTGCTGGATGAAAACATTGAGCACACAGACGTTTTTTGCGCGGTAACTAATGATGACGAGGCTAATATTCTTTCCGCCATGCTGGCTAAACGACTTGGCGCCCATAAAGTCATGGCCTTAATTAACCGTTCGGCTTACGTCGATCTGGTGCAAAGCGGAATCATCGATATCGCTATCTCACCACAGCAGGCAACCATTGGCAGCCTGCTCACTCATGTGAGAAGAGGCGATGTTACCGCCGTGCATTCATTACGACGTGGAGCAGCAGAGGCAATTGAAGCTGTTGCCCACGGAGACAAAGATTCATCCAAAGTTGTTGGTCGCGCCATTGAAGACATTAAATTACCCCCCGGAACTAATATCGGCGCTATTGTGCGGGAAGATAAAGTCATTATTGCTCACCACGACACAGTGATTGAAAGCGAGGACCACATGATTCTTTTTGTGGTCGACAAGGCACAAATTCCCGAAGTAGAACGCCTGTTTCAGGTAGGAGTTACATTTTTGTGAGGACAGAAAAAAGGGGAAAGGACAAAATGATCTTCCTACCATCTGATATCTCGCGGGTTCCCGGTTACTTTTCCCTTTTCTTCTTTGCCTTTCCCCTGTAGTTACCATGCAACGCTCCTCTATACAACGCATCGTCGGTCTCCTGCTTATGGTATTCAGTTTCAGCATGTTACCCCCGGCAGCTGTAGGAGTAATTTATGGCGATGGTGCCATTTACCCTTTTCTTGCTGCCTTTGCCTGGCTTTTAATTATTGGAATAATTTTATGGTACCCCGTCCGTAACGTAAAAAAAGAAGTCAGACTGCGCGGTGGATTTATTATTGTTGGCGTTTTCTGGCTGGTGCTTGGCCTTTCCGGCTCATTGCCATTCATATTGTCCGAATTGCCACATATGTCACTTACTGATGCGGTATTCGAATCAGTATCGGCACTAACCACCACAGGGGCCACCGTCATCACAGGCATTGATTATCTGCCTCACTCTATATTGTTTTACCGACAACAGCTGCAATGGATGGGCGGCATGGGAATCATCGTTCTTGCTGTTGCGATATTACCTATGCTGGGCATTGGTGGCATGCAGCTTTATCGCGCCGAAACTCCTGGGCCGATGAAAAACAGCAAACTCACTCCACGTATCACCGAAACAGCAAAGGCTCTTTGGTATATTTATCTCGGGCTCACCATTAGCTGCGCTATCGCTTATTGGCTGGCTGGCATGAATGGCTTTGATGCCATCTCCCATAGTTTTTCGACTATAGCTATTGGCGGTTTCTCTACACACGATGCCAGCATGGGATACTTCGACAGCATCACCATTGAACTTGTTGCCATAGTGTTTATGTTGCTTGCAGGCATTAACTTCGCATTACATTTTTTGGCATGGCGAGGACTTAATTTAAAACCGTATTTTTACGATCCGGAAGTTCGAACTTATTTTTCCGTGCTAGCCATTTCAAGCCTCATTACCTGCATTTACCTTTATCAGACCAATACCTATGACACCGCACTCGAGGCAATACACTACGGCATATTCCAGGCGGTCTCTATTGGAACTACAAGCGGATTTACCACGGCAGAATATTATATCTGGCCGGGTTTTCTGCCAGTATTATTATTATTTACCAGCTTCATTGGTGGCTGTGCCGGCTCGACTGGCGGCGGCCTGAAAGTCATTCGGTTTCTTATGTTGATAAAGCAGGGCGTGCGTGAAATATTTCGCCTAATCCACCCTAGCGCGAAAATTCCGGTAATGATCGGGAACAAACGCCTGCCGGAAAGCACAATTAATGCCGTGTGGGGATTTTTTGCGCTCTATATCGCGTCTTTTACCATTATGTTATTACTGGTAATGATGACAGGACTGGATCAGGTTACAGCCTTCTCTGCAGTTGCTGCCTGTTTTAATAACCTTGGGCCTGGCCTTGGAGATGTAGGCGCACACTACAGCAACATTAATTCAACAGCAAAATGGATTTTATCCTTCGCTATGTTGCTGGGACGGCTGGAAATATTTACATTGTTGGTATTGCTGACGCCCGCTTTCTGGAGAAAATAAATTTATAGCTAACTTCAGTTAAACTGATGGCTAACAACTGATGCTCTACAAACCTCATCCCCTGGGGATACGATAAGCATCCATTTCTACTTCTTTCACCTTTTGCCCAAGCATGGTAATTCTGCCCTGATACCTTTCAGCACCGTCGCTGCTAAATTCAAAAAAATACAACCGGCATAACTGCAAACTTCCTCTACGGTTACGCCTTAACCATATGCTTTTGCGCTCGACCGTATCATCCAGAAATTGCACCGAAGCCTGCTGGCACGCGCTCAACCCTGCCAAACGGGCAATTTCTTTGGTGCGAAGTGTGTCCCACCAGTACCATAGACCTGCCACCAACAAAACAAACAGGAGTCCATCACCCATTGCTTACATTCATTCTTAAAATATTCATTGAACCTGACAATATTTATTTGATGATAATAATTTTACAAAATCAATAATGCGGGGGAGGGGGCTCCTGAGAAACGTCAACACCAGTACTCGCACCCACTTCCCTCAGCTGGTTCTGAAACATAACCAGCTCAGACTTGAGAGACTCAATCAACTGATGCTGTTTTAGCAACACGCCATTCATTTCTTCTATCGCAGCCTCCTGATGTGTAAGCCGTATCTCAAGATCCATAATTTTTATTTCCAATGTTGTTTCCACAGACTGTATTCCCTGATTAATTAATAATATGGCAAGGCTCACCGCCAATAATTATTACTAAAAATGACTTATTACCGTAAAATAAAACATCTACTTACCATACAGAATAACTCTACAGGCAACCGTTTGTCAGAAATTAGTGAAAAATGGGACCAGCGCTATCACTCAGCGCCTGATAATTTTCCTGAAGAATCACGCGTGTTACAGGATTTCGCTCACCTGCTACCAGAACAGGGGGATGCGCTAGATCTTGCTTGTGGATTAGGTGGAAACGCCCTGTTTCTTGCCAGCACAAAACTTTCCGTACAGGCCTGGGATATATCAAACGTGGCAATCAATAAACTCAACGCACACGCTCTATCTAAAAAATTGGGCATTCAAACCAGGGTACGGGATGTCATCACTTTACCTCCACAGGCAAAAACTTTTGATGTGATTATTGTTAGCTATTTTCTTCACCGGCCATTGGCAAAATTTTTGTGTGATGCCCTGCGACCTGGAGGAGTATTATTTTACCAGACCTATACCCGCAGCAAGATTTCGAACGAGGGACCCAGCAATCCCGATTTTCTGTTGTCTGAAAATGAATTGCTCGATTTATTCTCGGATTTACACATACTGGCGTACCGGGAAGAAGGTAAAACAGGAAACATTAAAAAAGGGCTCCGTAATGAAGCCCTTTTTGTAGGAAAAAAGTCATAGGACAAAAAGTCCAGCTGCCTTTCTATTCGGTATTTTCGTTTTTACTCGATTCCCAGTGCAAAATACCTTCCACAGCATCTTCCGTAAGTTGAGGTGTAATCAATGTGATGAAGGCATACACAAAATTCCGTAAATGACGCCCACGGTGCACACAAACACAGCTCGTGCTAGGCCGGAATAAATCCCCCGTACTCACCACGACTATATCCTTGTCTTCACTTGGGTCCAGAGCGGTTTCAGCAATCAGCCCGACGCCCAACCCCAGCTTCACATACTTTTTAATAATGTCAGAATCCAGTGCTGTTAATGCGATATTGGTAAGCAACCCGGCGTCTGTAAATGCCTGGTTTACTGCCGAGCGTCCTGCTACAGCATGATCGTAGGTAATCAATGGATATTTTGCCAACGCTTCCAGTGTTAGCGAGCCTTCTTTTGTAAGCGGATGATCCAGCGGAGTAATGACAGACAAGTTCCATTCTTTATAGGGCAGCATAACCAGTTCTTTGGGCATATCCTTTGTCGCTGTTGTAACAGCAACATCTGCCGTACGGGAAAGCAACATATCACTAATCTGGCGCGTATCACCCTGGTGAATACGCAACTTAACATCTGGAAATTGTTCGGAAAATTTTGCTATGACCGAAGGCAGGGCGTGATAAGCCTGGGTGTGTGTTGTCGCAATAGACAAAGTACCTTTGGTATCATCATTTAGCTGTTGGGCTACCTGGCGAATATTCTCTGTCTCGGTGAGAATCCGCTCTGCCATTTCAATAATATCTTCACCCGCCTTGGTAACGCCGGTTAATCGCTTGCCGTGGCGCTCAAACACCTGAACATTCAGCTCCTCCTCCAGCAACCGAATTTGGGTACTGATGCCGGACTGGGCAGTAAACAAACGTTCAGCCGCTGTGGTCACATTCAGCCCT
>JAUWLO010000233.1 GCA_030613605.1 Gammaproteobacteria bacterium
AGCGTGAGCGTGGTATTGATGATCGATAAAGAATCACCGGATCTTATGGATGTCAGTGCACCTGCTGTTTTAGAACATAAAGAAATGGAACAAAAGGCAACAGAGCGGGAAAGAAAAACGGCTGGAAAATTCGATGAAGAATTACTCACCAAAGCGCCGGCTCGACAGCAGGAAAAAAGACAGGCGATGAAAAGTGGTTTCGCAGATAATCTGGCAAGCTCGTTAGCACCTTCGAGTAAAAATGTAGCTGTAATGAAAGAGGCGATACCAGCAAAAGCGAAATCGCGTAAAAAACTGGAACCGCCTGCTATGGAAGCAGATGCCAGAGCAGCAAGGTTTGCCCGACCCTCTAAGGCTCCACGGGCGATGATGGGAATAGTGACAGACAGAGCAGATGAAGATGTAATAGAAGAACTGAGTTGCCAGCAGCTGGCTGAGAGAGATTGTCTGGCATCGGCCGCGTGCACACTGAAAAAAGTTAAGAACTCAACTGTTTACCAATGTTTCCCTGCAGAAGACCACTGCGAGTTATTATTCAGACAAAGCGAAGGCACTAAAGAAATATGTGAGGAGAAACAGGATTGCGAATTCGTTCCTGCGAAATGTTACTGCCCGCCGGATGTAGATTGTATTTGTGGTGGCGGAGAGCCGCCACAATGTAAAAGCAAAAATCAGACTGAGCAAGGCCAGGACTAGTTAAAAGGCTATGCCCCCTTTATTCAACCCTTTTAATCACGAGCTTTAATCAGCAGCTAAAAGCCATTTACTTCTATAAACAAACCCACAACAAGACTTAAAAAAAACAACCCAGAACACACTTTAAAACTTGTATCCAATAATTTTCCAGTTTTATTTAGCAATGACCGCGGAGGCAAACAATACAGATAAATATTACCAGCATGCTCAATGATAAATAATAATTTACGAGATGCGTACCGTAATATAACCATCGAAACCAGCCCTATTCCACCAAACAAAAGAATAGAAAATGTAAAAATTAACTTAAGTGATTCATCCTAATCGATCACCCATTTTTCTAGGAATCAGAGGATTAGGCTCCCTGGTATCCATCCCCTACTTAACCACCACATTAACCAACCGCCCCGGTACAACTATTACTTTCACTACATTCTTGCCCTCGGTAAATTTTTGCACATTCACATCCGCCAGCGCTGTTTGTTCAACAACATCTTTCGCTGCATCCGCAGCCACTGAAATTTTACCGCGCACTTTGCCGTTCACCTGTACCACCAACTCAATGGTGTCTTGCACCATAGCATCGGCATCGGCCTGCGGCCAGGCGGCGTTCAACATATCGCCTTCACAACCCAAATCATTCCACAGCGCGTGAGTAATATGCGGCACGATGGGCGACAACAGGCGTAACAAGATATCGACACCTTCGGCATAAACAGAGCCATCAGCGCTTAAAGAGTCGTCGTTATCTTTTATTGATATCAACGCATTCACCATTTTCATTGCTGCAGCAACGACGGTATTAAACTGATATTTTTCAACATCACGATTAGCCTGCTCTAACAGGCTATGCAGTTCAGCACGCAGTTTTTTCTGTTCATCAGACAAACCACCCGCATCAACCGTTGCACCATTGGCATACCATTGTTTAAGTGCATCCAAACGCCCTTCATCGTGCACGGTTCGCCATACGCGTTTGAGAAAACGATATGCACCCTCTACTGCATCGTGATTCCATTCCAGCGACTGCTCTGGTGGTGCGGCGAACATGGTAAACAGGCGCACGGTGTCGGCGCCGTATTTGGCGATGAGTTCCTGCGGGTCGACGGTATTGCCTTTGGACTTGGACATTTTGGTACCGTCTTTGAGCACCATGCCCTGGGTCAATAGCTTTTCAAACGGCTCGTCAATTTTTAACAGACCAGCGTCGCGCATTAACTTGGTAAAAAATCGCGCATACAAGAGATGCAAAATGGCGTGCTCAATACCGCCGACATATTGATCCACCGGCAACCAATAATTGGCGCGCTCATCGAGCATCGCTTCATTATTATCTTTGCAGGCGTATCGCGCGAAGTACCAGGATGATTCCATGAAGGTGTCGAAAGTATCAGTTTCTCGCTCGGCTTTTTCTCCACACTTTGGACAGGTGGTCTCAAAAAACTCGGGCATCTTTTTGATGGGTGAACCCACACCTTCGAATTCGATATTTTCCGGTAACACTACGGGTAACTGATCTTCCGGCACAGTTACAGCACCGCAGCTATCGCAATTAACAATCGGGATCGGCGTGCCCCAGTAGCGCTGACGAGAGACTCCCCAGTCTCGCAGTCGATAATTGGTTTGCTTGTTGCCCTTACCTTCCTTTTCCAAATGCTCGGCGATGGCATTAAATGCATCCTGTGAACTCAGGCCGGTAAAGTCACCGGAGTTCACCAGTTTGCCTTTTATGGTAAAGGCCGCTTTATCCAGATCAATGTTTTCGTTGTTAGCAGGCTCAATCACCTGCTTCACCGGCAAACCGTATTTTTGCGCAAACTCAAAATCACGTTGGTCGTGCGCGGGCACCGCCATTACCGCGCCTTCGCCATACCCCATGAGCACAAAGTTGGCACTGTAAACAGGCACTTCTTCACCGCTGATGGGATGGATGGCTTTGAGCCCGGTATCGACGCCCTTTTTCTCCATGGTCTCCATCGCGGCTTCGGAAGTTTCCATGGTTTTGCATTCGGTAATGAAGGCGGCCAGTGTTTTATTATTCTCTGCGGCTCTAGTTGCCAACGGATGCTCGGGAGCAACAGCGACATAGCTGACCCCCATCAAGGTATCCGGACGAGTAGTGTAAACACGCAGAGGTTCCCCTTTTCCTTCGCCGGAACCGGCAACGGTGCCGTCTGTCACAGTAAAAGTCAGCTCCACTCCCTCGGAACGACCGATCCAGTTGCGCTGCATGGTGACCACTTGCTCGGGCCAACCGTCGAGCTTATCGAGATCATTCAGCAGCTCGTCGGCATAATCCGTGATGCGCATAAAGTATTGCGGGATTTCTTTGCGCTCCACCGGCGTGTCGCAGCGCCAGCAACAACCGTCGATGACCTGCTCGTTGGCCAGCACGGTAAGATCGTGCGGACACCAGTTTACCGGCGCGGTCTTTTTGTAAACCAGCCCCTTTTCGAATAATTTGGTGAATAGCCACTGCTCCCAGCGATAATACTCCGGATGGCAGGTGGCCAGCTCACGATCCCAGTCGTAACCAAAACCCAAACGCTTGAGCTGCTCGCGCATGTAGTCGATGTTTTCGTAAGTCCACTTCGCAGGCGGCACGTTATTTTTCATCGCGGCATTTTCTGCCGGCAGGCCAAAGGCATCCCAACCCATGGGCTGCAACACATTTTTACCGCACATGCGCTGGTAACGGGCGATCACGTCGCCAATGGGGTAATTACGAACATGGCCCATGTGCAGACGGCCGCTGG
>JAUWLO010000144.1 GCA_030613605.1 Gammaproteobacteria bacterium
AGTGTATGTGGCGAGTGGCGGCACAGTTGGGAATCATTGCCACGGGTTTGGACGCAACATGGGTGGGAAAATCCGATACTTTGATGTCCAGTACCGTGGTAAGCCCCCCAAGCCCTTGCGCACCAATGCCAAGTTGATTCAGTTTTTCGTATAGCTCGAGTCTTATTTCTTCCGCCGTGTTTTGTGGGCCACGCGCCTGCAACTCCTGAATATTGATGGGGGCCATCATGCCTTCTTTTGCCAGCAGCATGGCTTTTTCAGGCGTGCCGCCGATGCCGATGCTGAGAATACCCGGTGGACACCAGCCAGCACCGAGTTTAGGTACGGTTTCCAGCACCCAGTCGATTACCGAATCGCTGGGATTGAGTACGGTGAATTTGGCCTTGTTTTCCGAGCCACCGCCCTTTGCGGCAACGGTGACTTCCAGGGTATCGCCGGGCACGATTTGCGTGTGAATAACGGCGGGGGTGTTGTCGCCGGTGTTTTTACGGGTGCCGGCTGGATCGGAAACCACCGAAGCACGCAGAGGATTGTCGATATTGGTGTAGGCCTGACGCACGCCTTCGTTAATCATGTCTTCAACAGACAGCTCCGTTTCCCACTGTACATTCATGCCGATTTTTAGAAAGACCACCGCGATGCCCGTGTCCTGACATATCGGGCGATGGCCTTCGGCGCACATGCGTGAATTGACCAGTATCTGGGCTATCGCATCTTTGGCGGCAGGGCTTTGTTCGTGCTCATAGGCCGAATGCAGTGCCTGGATAAAATCGGGGGAATGGTAGTAGGAGATGTACTGGAATGCGTCTGCGATGCTTGAAATCAGATCCTGTTGGCGGATGACCGTCATTAGTTAGTTGCCTCGGCTTGTGAGCCTGAAAGTGGGTACAGAATTCAGTGTTTGAAGCGAGCCAGATTTATGGCATGCACCCTGCTGAAACCGTTGTGATTACTGACAATATAAGCCAGCTAAGCGGTTGACACAACGGGGTGTTTCCATCAGACTACGTCGCTTTCTTCGGGGAGGGGTTCCCGAGTGGCCAAAGGGATCAGACTGTAAATCTGACGGCTCCGCCTTCGGTGGTTCGAATCCACCCCCCTCCACCACATTAATTTGTGGTTAGGCACGAGAAGTATGTAAGTAGCCGTTGAAAGAACAAAGATTAGATGGACGAGAATCGGGTAAATGACGGCCTTGATACTAGGTCCTGGAACTCGTAACTAGATTTTGCGGGTGTAGTTCAATGGTAGAGCCTCAGCCTTCCAAGCTGATAATGTGGGTTCGAATCCCATCACCCGCTCCAGTGTGGAAAGCGGCTGGCGTTTCTACTTAAGTGACTTGAATGCTGAGTGACTGACGGAAGGGATGCGCAGCCGGTGCTGAAGCTTCATGTCTTATCATGAAGGAAGCGCAAGAGTTTGACTGGCCCATGTAGCTCAGGGGTAGAGCGCATCCTTGGTAAGGATGAGGTCCCCGGTTCAATTCCGGGCATGGGCTCCACTATTAATGGATAGTTGTTAGTAGATGTAGATACATAGAATTTTGTAAAGCGGGTTTTAGTTAAATAGTTAATAAAACCTTTTTTAATAAATCATAGTTAGATCAGAAGAGAAGAGGGTCGACGGATGTCCAAGGAAAAATTTGAACGAACGAAACCGCATGTCAACGTAGGCACTATTGGCCACGTTGATCATGGTAAAACCACGCTAACAGCCGCCCTGACGAAAGTCATGGCTGAATTGCACGGCGGTGAATTCAAAGCCTACGACCAGATCGATGGTGCCCCCGAAGAACGTGCGCGTGGTATCACTATTGCCACTGCTCACGTGGAATACGAAAGTGACAACCGTCACTACGCCCACGTGGATTGCCCGGGCCATGCTGACTACGTCAAAAACATGATTACCGGTGCCGCCCAAATGGACGGCGCTATTCTGGTGTGCTCCGCTGCTGATGGCCCCATGCCTCAGACCCGTGAGCACATCCTGCTGTCTCGTCAGGTTGGCGTGCCTTACATTGTTGTGTACATGAACAAAGCTGACCAGGTCGATGATGACGAACTGATTGAACTGGTTGAAATGGAAATCCGCGAATTACTCGACGCCTATGATTTTCCGGGTGACGACACCCCCATTATCGTTGGTTCTGCCCTCAAGGCACTCGAAGGCGACCAAAGTGACATCGGCGTGCCTTCTATCCTGAAACTGGTTGAAGCCCTGGACACCTATATCCCCATGCCAGAGCGCGCCATTGATGGTGACTTCCTGATGCCTGTGGAAGATGTGTTCTCTATCTCCGGTCGTGGCACGGTCGTGACCGGTCGTATCGAACGTGGCGTTGTCAACGTCGGTGATGAAATCGAAATCGTCGGCATCAAAGATACCGCCACCACCACCTGTACCGGCGTGGAAATGTTCCGCAAGCTGCTGGACCGGGGTGAAGCGGGTGATAACGTGGGCGTACTGCTGCGTGGCACCAAGCGTGAAGACGTAGACCGTGGTCAGGTGTTATGTAAGCCTGGCTCCATCAAACCACACACCGAATTTGAAGCTGAAGTCTACATCCTGAGCAAAGATGAAGGTGGACGTCACACCCCATTCTTCCAGGGATACCGCCCGCAGTTTTACTTCCGCACCACGGATATCACCGGAGCCTGTGAACTGCCTGAAGGCACTGAAATGGTCATGCCTGGCGACAACGTCAACATGAAAGTGAAGCTGATTGGCCCTATCGCCATGGAAGAAGGTCTGCGTTTCGCGATTCGCGAAGGTGGCCGTACCGTGGGTGCAGGCGTGGTCGTAAAGATTATTGAGTAAAGAGTTAAATAGCGATTTGTTGTAAAAAAAGATGACTGGCTCATGGGTGTGCGGTAATATCGCGCGCCCGTGAGTTTTGTTGTACCTCAAAGACAGAGCCCGTTTTTGATGCAACGTTTGAAACAGCGTCAGGTAGTAAAAGGTTTATAGGCCAGTAGCTCAATTGGCAGAGCATCGGTCTCCAAAACCGAGGGTTGGGGGTTCGATTCCCTCCTGGCCTGCCACTTATTTGGCTGATGGGGCAGAGTGGCAAACGGGATTGGCGGCCTTCTTTGAAGGTACAAGTTAAATAAAACAATTTAAGAGTAGTGAGCTTGGACAAGATTTTACTAACACTATCAGCGTTACCGGTGGCTGCGGCAATCGGCGGCTTTTATTATTTTGAAGATCAGGCTACCTGGGTGCGTGTTATTGCGTTGCTGGTGGCGGCTGGTATTAGTGGCTTGATTGCCCTGCAAACAGCGCTGGGTAAAGCGGCCTGGAATTTTCGTCGCGAAGCCATTATTGAAGTGCGTAAGGTTGTTTGGCCAACGCGTAAAGAAACTGTGCAGACCACCATGGTGGTGTTGGTAGTCGTTATTATTATGGCTATTTTGTTGTGGATTTTAGACATGTTTTTGGCCTGGGCGGTTCGCTTCCTGACTGGTTAAGAAAGCTGCCAAGAGTAGCTGCCTGATCTCTCATATCACAGAGAAGGGCTAGTTTGATCGACTTTTTATAGACACTGGGTATTTGGTTACCGAGTAATTATTTAGTACTAAGGGAAAGATTCATGGCAATGCGCTGGTACGTAGTACACGCTTATTCAGGCTTCGAGGCGCAAGTTCGCCGTTCGATGGAGGAGCGTGTGAATCGCATGGGTCTGCAGGATAGCTTCGGTGAAATCCTGGTGCCGACTGAAGAAGTGGTCGAAATGCGCGACGGCACAAAACGTCGCAGTGAGCGAAAGTTTTTCCCGGGATATGTGCTGGTGCACATGGAGCTTAACGATGATACCTGGCATCTGGTAAAAGATGTGCCCAAGGTGCTTGGTTTTATTGGTGGTACCGGGGATCGCCCTGTGCCCATCACTGATAAAGAAGCAGAAACTATTCTGCAGCGCGTGCAGGAAGGTGTTGAGAAACCACGGCCTAAAGTATTGTTTGAGCCTGGTGAGATGGTGCGTATTACCGATGGTCCTTTTAACGATTTTAATGGTGTCGTTGAAGAAGTGGATTATGAAAAGAGCAAGATGCGCGTATCAGTACTAATATTTGGTCGTTCTACACCGGTAGAACTCGATTTTGGACAGGTAGAAAAAGGCTAAAACCTTTTTCCAGTGTTTGGTTTTGAGTGTTTAGTTATTAAGCATTAAACACTAAGCATTAAAAATTGTTTTTATTACAGGGGAGCCGAAAGGCGCTTGCACCCAACTAGGAGTAAGACATGGCAAAGAAGATTGAGGCCTATATAAAGTTGCAGGTTCCTGCAAATCAGGCCAATCCAAGTCCGCCTGTGGGCCCAGCATTGGGTCAGCACGGCGTAAATATCATGGAATTCTGTAAGGCATTTAATGCAAAGACGCAGAGCGTTGAGCAGGGCTTGCCAATTCCTGTTGTGATCACGGTTTATAACGATCGCAGTTTCACCTTCATAACCAAAACCCCTCCGGCAGCTGTGCTGTTGAGAAAAGCGGCGGGTATTGCCAAGGGTTCTGGTGTGCCGAATCGCGATAAAGTGGGCAAAGTGAATCGTGCTCAGCTGGAAGAAATTGCCACCACCAAAATGGCAGATCTCAATGCTGCTGATATGGATGCAGCCGTACGCATTATTGCGGGCACTGCTCGCAGCATGGGGCTTGAAACCGAGGGGGTGAAGTAAGCCATGACTAAATTGACCAAACGTGCAAAAGCCATTGCCGAAAAACTGGAACCTGGCAAAGCGTATGCCATCGATGAGGCGTTGGCCTTATTGAAAGACATGCCAAAAACCAAATTTGAAGAATCTGTGGATGTCTGTGTGAATCTTGGGGTAGATCCTCGTAAGTCAGATCAGAACGTGCGCAGTGCGACGGTATTGCCTCATGGCACGGGTAAAACCATGCGAGTGGCTGTGTTTACTCAGGGTGCTAATGCCGATGCTGCCAAAGAAGCCGGTGCCGATATCGTTGGCATGGAAGATCTCGCAGACGAAGTGAAAAAGGGCAACATGGATTTTGATGTTGTTATCGCATCTCCTGATGCCATGCGTGTTGTGGGTACTCTGGGTCAGATCCTGGGTCCACGTGGTTTGATGCCAAATCCGAAAGTGGGCACGGTTACAGCTGATGTGGCCACTGCAGTGAAAAATGCCAAAGGTGGCCAGGTGCGTTATCGCACTGACAAGGCCGGCATTATTCATTGTCCTATCGGTAAAATTGGTTTTGAAGTCAAT
>JAUWLO010000114.1 GCA_030613605.1 Gammaproteobacteria bacterium
CAGATTCACCGTCACAGTGGCTGAAGCCGTTATAAATGGCTGAACATTACCTGACGCATCGTCATAATTGACAGTAGCGGTGTTAGTGATTACCGCATTGGCTGCCGTTGTAGCCGATGCAGACCCTGGCATTAGAAGTGCTAACAGGAAAATTCCTGCGGCAACTCCTATCGCCTTTTTGTGCAAGCCCGGGGGCTTTTTGTTTAACATTTTCATGATTTTTACCTCATGTGTTTTCGTTTTAATTAATGTTTCACTACTTTTTGTAATTAAAGTGTTTCTAGAATTCTTCATGGCGGAGGTCCTTGCGCTAATTGACATTCTGACCTCTGCCATACTTCGTCGGGCGGCTCAGGACCCGCCCGAGCATGGATAATAATTCTGTAAATAACCCTGTTAAGTTGTGCGTTAAATTGTGATTTCATTGTTAAATCCTTGTTTTTTAATAGCTCTTTAGACGACGAAAGCCCCTTTCGGGGCTTGTTGATATTTGTTTGTGTTTTAGGTGAGCACTTACCTCACCCGAGCCCGGTAGCTCAATTCACCACCACCACCTGGTGGCACACTGGGAATTACCCACCTCACATTGGTATAATTTTCTGGTGAGGCCTTTTTTCTAATTTTCTTTCCGTCCGGCCCCTTAATCTCATATGTCAACAAACTGGGTTTTTTATAATTTTTACCATCGTTAATGGAAAAAGTTATTTTGCTCCTCGCACCTTTGGCGCTTCCAACCTCGTACACGGTTTCTTTTGGGATTGGATTATCAAAAACTACGTTTTTGGCATTCTCATTGCCTTTGTTGGAATACTTCAGGGTAAAGATCAATACCTGTCCTGACTCAATATCTTTCGCTGGCACACGTTTCACAACATTTTTGCCATTTTGTTTTTCGATAACTTCTTTTTCCGAAGTGACTGAAAGTACAATTTCTGGTTTTGCCCATGCTGTTGTCGAAACTGTTATCGAAACAAGAAATAACGCCATCAAAATGACGAACCGCTGTCCTTTCCCGTGCATTTGGAAAACTCCTGTTGTTGGTATTGTTGCTGGTTGATCGTTAATTGTTTTCATCTCAAAGCCTCGCTTAAGCTGTCCAATCTCACCCACATTCAGAATGTGAACCAATCGACAAAATTTCCTTTTTCCATCTGATAAAATTTAGCGGCAGCCGTACAAAATCTTTTTTGTTGCTGGTGACTAGGTTATCGGCTTATTTCCTGCCATCTTTAAACAAATACCACCCCCAACTTTCTGTTATTTAAGGCTTTTTCTGGCCAAAAAGGGCCCAAAAGTGACAATTTTGGCCACTAATCACGTAGTTACAAACAATTACTTTATGGTCAGAGCTGGCCAGGAAATTGGCCGCACTTTCTGAAGGGGTCTCGAAGCGAGTTTTTTAGGGATAAAATGGCGCTTTATGCCACTTTTTTAGTCAAAAATACCGAATTCAGGTCGATTTTTTAACGAACTGGGTCAAAATAACAATTTTCTGGCCGTTTACCCGACCTTCAATATGCTCAGGGGTATCGGGTACCAGCGAAATGCCTCGTACTGCGGTACCACGTTTAGCAGTAAAACCGGCCCCTTTTACGTTTAAGTCCTTGATCAGCGTGACCGTATCGCCAGCCTCCAGTACGGCGCCATTGCTATCGACATGCTTAATGGTGTCTTCATCACTTTTCCCTTCGCCAGTGGCCTGCGCCCAGGCCAGGGTATCATCATCAATATAGAGCAACTCCAGCAAATCCCGAGGCCAGCCTTCCGCACTCAGCCGTGCGAGCATGCGCCAGGCCATTACCTGCACCGCAGATACCTGACTCCACATACTGTCGTTAAGACAACGCCAGTGATTTATGTCCACGGTTTCGGGGTTTTCAATTTGCTCGCGACAGGTCTCACACAGCAGCACGCATTTATCCACCTCACCATTCGCTTCTGGCGGTACCTCGTACACTGCCAGATTCTCAGTTGCCCCACATAACTCGCATCTGGAGTCGCTACGTTGTTGTAACTCTTGCTCTATGCTCATATAACTTTCTTATCAAATTGCATTAGTTGATATTTGCCCTCTGGCCCAGCGCCAGATGAAACTATTTCCCATCCCCTGGATAAATAAAAATTTGTAGCACGAATATTATTATCCAGACATTTTAACCTTGCGGGTCGACCAATTTTGTTGAGACACACATTCAGTAAAGCCGAACCAATACCCTTGCCTGTACTTGATGGATGGACAAATAAATTATGGATGAAATTTTCCGGTTCCCAGACTGAAATAAAACCTACTGGTTTATCTTTAACGGTAGCAACCCAGATACATTCGCCATCGGTATCACGATCGAAATCGTTCAGATTGAACAGGGAACTGTCTAACCAGTCAAACGTGTTTTTTCTGGATTCGAAATAAATTTCCTGTAAAGCAGCACGATCTTTTTCAGTAAAAAATCGCGTCTCAATATGCTCTCCGGTATCACTGGCAGACAGTTTTTCGGCCTTTGATACAGACATGGAAACTCGCACAACTTATTGTTTTATATTACTAATAATATCTTCACTGCGGCGGCGTTTTAACCGTGTAACACCAGCGTTCCCACCAGTTGCGACACTTCGGTTAATTCATGTCGCTCCAGATAATCAACAATGCCGTCGTTGATAATTTTGCACACCAATGGGTCGTAAAACAACGCAGTCCCCACACCCACCGCAGACGCGCCGGCGATTAAAAACTCGATAGCATCATTGGCAGTCGTGATACCACCTTGCCCGATAATAGGAATGTCATGCCCTTTGCAAACCTGGTACACCTGATGTGTTTTTAATAACGCAATGGGTTTGATCGCAGGGCCGGAAAGACCACCCTGGTTGTTACCAATGACCGGTACGCGACTTTCGGTATCGATCGCCATACCCATCAATGTATTGATGACGGCGAAACCATCGGTGCCCGCTTCAATACAACGGCGCGCATTTTCCTGAATGTCAGTTTGATTTGGTGAGAGTTTTGTAATGAGAGGTTTATCGGTTTGCTTACGACATGCTTCTACTACGCGCGCGGACATATCTGGATCATTACCAAACGTAACGCCACCTTCCTTAACATTAGGACAGGAAATATTGATCTCCATGGCATCAATATCCGAGTCATCAAACAGTCGCGCCACTTCAGCGTACTCTTCTATCGTTGAACCAGAAATATTGGCGATGAATCGTGTTTCTTCAAAATCCAGCTGGGGTAAAATCTCATCGATCACATGGCGAGTACCAGGGTTTTGCAGGCCAATGGCGTTGAGCATTCCCGCCGGGGTTTCCATAACACGGTGTGGTTTATTGCCAAGACGCGGCTCCAGCGTGGTGCCTTTAAGACACACCGCACCCACATCCTTATTGGAAAAGCCTTTGACCCGCGTGTATTCTTCGCCGAAGCCGACACAACCTGAAAGCAAAACTACGGGCGTATCGAACTGCATTCCACAAAACTTGGAAGCTAGCATGGATTTCTGGAATTTATGGGGCATCGTTATAAAGCCTTAGGCGTAAGCCATTTATTATGAACCATTTTTTAGAAGCATTTCCTCCAGAGAGAAATGTGCTCTTGCTCTACGTCTTACTACTACAACCAGACCACAGGAAGCACTGACGACTAATGTATCACGTTGTTCTCTTTCAGCCGGAGATACCACCCAATACCGGTAATATTATTCGTCTGTGTGCCAATTGTGGCGCACAACTTCATCTCATTCGACCGCTGGGCTTTGATATGTCCGACAAACAGTTACGCCGTGCGGGTCTGGATTACCATGAATTTGCCAAAGTGCAGATCCATGATGATCTGGCCGCATTTGTTCAGGCCATTCAGCCCAGACGAATGCTTGCCTGCTCGACTAAAGGTGGTCAGGATTATACAGGGATTCAATATGAACCGGGGGATGCCTTGTTATTTGGACCGGAAACACGCGGCCTGCCACTTGAGGTGCTGGAATCTTTACCCCCAGAAAACCGTTTACGAATCCCCATGCTCCCCAACAACCGTAGCCTGAATCTCGCCAATGCGGTTTCTATTATTGTCTACGAGGCCTGGCGACAACAGGGGTTTGATGGTGCAGAGCGTTAGCGCACATTCATCCACATCAAAAACCAGACGACCTAGCTAAGCTCCGCCTTCTGAACACGCGCCAGCAACTCATGTACTGCTTCTTTAGGGGAGCGACCTTCGTAAAGGACTTCGTAGACCTGCTCAGTAATCGGCATATCCACCGCCTCACGCTGAGAAAGCTCGAAAACCTCCCGAGCGGTTTGCACGCCTTCGACAACCTGATCTATTTGAGCGAGCGCTTCTTCCATGTTGTCACCCTTACCCAACGCCAGTCCAAAGCGTCGATTGCGTGACTGATTGTCGGTACAGGTCAGAACAAGATCACCCAGCCCCGCCAGCCCCATGAATGTTTCCTTCTGACCGCCCTGTTGCTCTCCCTGCTTGTTACCTAAAGCCTCACCAAGGCGCATCATCTCTGTCAGGCCACGGGTAATCAGTGCCGCGCGGGTATTAGCGCCAAAGCCCAAACCATCCGCAATGCCAGTGGCTATCGCCAACACATTTTTTACCGCGCCACCAACTTCTACACCAATCACATCATTACTGGTATAGGCGCGAAATGTTTCGCTGTGAAAACGCCTGGCCATGTCCTCGGCAAAATCCGTGTGTTGAGAAGCGACGGTTACAGCGGTAGGCAAGCCCACAGCAACTTCACGCGCAAAAGTTGGCCCAGACAAAACTGCCATGGGTATTTTATCACCCAGCACCTCCGTCGCAACCTCATGTAACAATTTCCCTGACCCTGCTTCCAGACCTTTGGTAGCCCAGATTAAGCGAGAAGTGCTGGTTATGGACGGCTGTATAGCAGTAAGCACTGATCGAAAAGCATGACTGGGAACAGCCACTAAAATATCCTGGGCACCCATAAGGGCAACTTCCAGATCAGGCTCAATATTCAAAGTTTCCGGGAGGGTTATACCTGGCAAATAACGCTCATTACTTCCTTGTGATGTTATGTCTGCCAGATGAACAGACTCATGCCCCCACAATGTCACCGGGCCACCATGACGCATTAGCTGGATAGCCAATGCAGTCCCCCAGGAACCGGCGCCTAACACTACGATAGATTGTTCATTCGTGCTCATCACATCACGCAAACTTACTATAGGTAATAAAAGTTACAAAAAATATAAACAGTACTTAACCACTAATTTTGACTGACTCGCAATCAGTGAAGGGGCTCTTCTTCGGCTGTATTTTTTTCCTGCTGTTGTTGCACATGCTGGGCATAGAGCGCATCGAAATTAACCGGCGCCAACAATAACTGAGGAAAGCCACCTTTACCGATGAGATCTGAAATGGCCTCACGAGCATATGGAAACAGTATATTTGGACAGTAACTACCCAACATATGGGCACGCTCAGTTTCATTAAAGCCTGCCAAAGTAAATACCCCAGCCTGATGCACTTCAACCAGGTAAGCGGTTTTTTCACTCACCTTGACAGTAACCGTGACCGTTAACACGACTTCCTGTACATCGTCCGCCAATGGTTTGCCCGCTGTCTGTAACTCGACATTAACATCAGGCTCCCAGTTTTCAGTAAAGATTTCCGGCGAATTGGGTGTTTCAAAAGAAGTGTCTTTCAGATAAATTTTTTGAAGCTGAAACTGCTGCTCATCTTCAGCTGGCTTTTTTGCTTCCTCTGTCTTTGTTTTTTCTACCATAGCTATTTCCAGTGTGTAAACCCCAGCTTTAAACACTCAGGGGTAATATTAATTATTAATTGAAAGTCTAAAGGCTGACCAGACAAATTGAAACATCTGGCTCTATTCTTGCCGGAATTGTTCTGATTATCTTAGCTTCAGACGTCAGGTGATATGCTGACGCACCCAATCCAGCAGGCTTTGCAGGTCCATCGCACCGGACAATCGCGCCGTCTCTGCCCCCTTATTAAACAAAATCAACGTTGGAATACTACGAATCCCCAGCTCACCCGATAACATCTGTTCCTGTTCCGAGTTTATTTTCACCAGACGGAGTTTTGGCTCTAATTGCCCGGCCGCTTCGGTAAAAACAGGCGCCATCATTTTGCATGGGCCACACCATGACGCCCAGAAATCAACCAACAGGGGAAGGTCACTTTTTGCGAGGTGACGCTGAAAACGCGCCCTGTTTAATTCGAGTGGTTTGCCTGGGAACAGGGGAGTATGGCAGACACCACATTTTCCACCAGAACCAAGTTTGGCTTGAGGTATGCGATTAATACCGTCGCACTGCGGACAAACAACATGCAGACTATCTGACATAGTTCAAAATTATAACAATCGTAAATTAAAGAATGCCGGTAAAATTCAGGCTAGACCTAACAACGGATCGAGCTCATCATCCATATCCAGATCCACGAGCTCATCAAAACCACCAACATAAGTATCGCCAATAAATATTTGGGGCACCGAGTCGCGTCCTGCACGCTGTTCCATTTCTTCCCTTTTA
>JAUWLO010000100.1 GCA_030613605.1 Gammaproteobacteria bacterium
ATACTGAAGATCAAGGGTGATGAGCTTTTCCAGAAAATAAACAACCTTGTATTGTATTGCTTCGTCGCTGGTTTCCTCCACCAGTGTTTCATTACCCCGGGATATGAAAAAGCCTCCCGCTGGGTGTTTGCCCACGGTGTACTCTAATTCTGCAGAACTAGCAGGTTCCAGAAAGGCCTCGTAGTTAACCAGCACCAGGCTCCTGAAGAGCTCGTTTTCACAACGAACCCTTATTCGCTGACCCAAAATACGGAACTGGAGGTCGGGGTTATTCATTTAGCAGCATTTGTTGTTATTAATCGTTTTGTGGTCAGAGCCAAAGTAGTCAGAACCAAAAAAGCCGCGCTGATTCCAGCACGGCTTATTTGTTATTGCTGATAAATACAGGCTAGAACTATTTGTTCATACCGCCGGGATTGCCAGGGACATAAGGATTTCCATCATTGAAATTTCCCTTTCCTAGCATATCCGTGCCTGGTGGAGGGCCATCTTCCCCGTTACCGACGCCTTCATTCCCCTTAGGACCACGCATATGCGAACCAATTCCTGCTAACGCTGGCATGGCTTTCATGGTCAGTATGACGGGCACTGCATACCCTGCCTTTTTCAGAAAGTTTCTGCGAGACTCTAGTTTGTCTTTCTTGTCCATTTTATCTCTCCTTTACTTCTTACGGATAACAAATTTTTCGGGTAAAAACTTCACTTTATAAAATTTTGAACCCATAACAGAAGTTTATACCAGGAACCAGTACTTGTACATATCAGCTTGGTTTATTTGTATATAACAGATTGCTATATAGGGCTGGAATCAGTGTATGAAAATGCTTGTTTGCTAAAAACATAATGAAAAACATTAGGTTATACGGATAATTACGATCTTGTGAGGAGGCTATTTTTAAGCCGGGTGGTTTGACGGGGGAGGAGGAGGCCGCTCTCGCACATCTCGGTAACTGCGTCCTGCGTTACTCCACCTTCCGCCAACCATGACGGTCGCAGTGCTCCGCGGCACCTGCACGTCCGTGTGCATTGGGATTCTTCACCCTCTTCTTGGGTTCAAACCCCATTCTCGGTAAAACATAAAAAAGCCCCGACAAGCGGGGCTGTTTCATGTTTGGCGGAGAAGGAGGGATTCGAACCCTCGGTACGGATTAACGTACACACGCTTTCCAAGCGTGCTCCTTAAGCCACTCGGACACCTCTCCAATTTAAACTGTATTTTGATCACCTAAGCCATTTTCAACATTGGTTGCCAGGAGCACGCTGCGTGCCCCTTATTCGGTACCTCCATGTACCTCACCCCTACGGGGCCAGCATCGCTTTGCTCTGCTGTTCCGAATCGGTTCCTTCCGATTCGGTAAGCCACTAGGACACCTCGGTAACTGCTCCTGCGTTACTCTCGATAATAGCTCCTGCATTATTCTAGCTTCGCCCTTCCATGGGCTCGTACCTCCTGCATGACTGCCAGGGATGGCGGAAATGCAAAGGGATTGTCTGGAACAATCCTTGCCCATGCAGTCGTCTCCAGATTAGGCCGCGCAGGTTAAACCAGAACTGCTGTGGACGCAATGTGGTTGACTGTTTTTTGTACAAATCCCAGTATTTCGTTGGCTGTTTTTAAATCTTATCCCTGTGTGTGCCCGTGGTTCCTGAGCCGGCCGTAACCCGCTACAATGGCGGCTATGTCTGGTAATACCTTTGGAAAATGTTTTGCAGTGACTTCTTTTGGCGAAAGCCACGGGGCTGCGATTGGCTGTGTGGTCGATGGTTGCCCGCCGGGAATGGAATTGAGTGAGGCTGATCTGCAGGGTGATCTGGATCTGCGCAAGCCGGGCCAGTCGCGTCATACTACGCAGCGTCGTGAGGCCGATGAGGTGCAAATTCTCTCCGGTGTGTTCGAGGGTAAAACTACTGGCTCGCCCATTGCGCTGATTATTCACAATACCGAT
The DNA here is from genome assembly GCA_030613605.1 of Gammaproteobacteria bacterium. GTDB lineage: Bacteria > Pseudomonadota > Gammaproteobacteria > SZUA-152 > SZUA-152 > SZUA-152. The sequence goes on from JAUWLO010000100.1 coordinate 1,947, forward strand.
CAACGTTCTAAGGATTACTCTGAAATCATGGACCGTTTCCGGCCCGGCCATGCGGACTATACCTACCAGCAGAAATATGGATTTCGCGACTACCGTGGTGGTGGCCGTTCCTCGGCGCGTGAAACTGCCATGCGCGTGGCGGCAGGCGGCATTGCCAAGAAATATCTCAACGAGAAATACGGCATTGTTATTCGAGGTTATCTCAAACAGCTCGGCCCCATTGTGGCTGAGACCCTGGATTGGGATGAGGTGCACAACAACAGCTTTTTTTGTCCGGATGCCAGCAAGGTAAAAGAGCTGGAAGATTACATGGATGCCTTGCGCAAGGAGGGCAACTCCATAGGTGCGCGCATTAATGTGGTGGCCAGTGGAATGATGCCGGGCCTGGGCGAACCTATTTTTGATCGCCTCGATGCCGACATTGCTCATGCCATGATGAGCATTAACGCAGTGAAGGCGGTAGAAATCGGCGCCGGTTTTGAGAGTGTTGTACAAAAAGGCACGGAGCACCGCGACGAAATTACCCCTGAAGGTTTTCTCAGTAATCATGCGGGTGGCACCTTGGGTGGCATCTCTTCAGGACAGGATATTCTGGTGAGCATGGCGCTTAAACCAACGTCGAGTCTTCGCTTGCCGGGCAAGACGATCAACCTGCAAGGTGAACCCGTAGACGTTATCACCAAGGGTCGCCATGATCCTTGCGTCGGCATTCGGGCCACCCCTATTGCCGAAGCCATGTTGGCGATTGTGCTTATGGATCATCTATTGCGCCATCGTGCACAAAATGCTGACGTGGAGAGCGATACTCCTGTTATCCCGGCCAGCGCACCTTCCAGCTAAATAGACAGGTGTCACACCCCCCATCTGATTCTGAACAGTCGGCTGTTCCGTACTGGCGCCTTTCCGGTTTTTATCTGTTTTACTTTGCTTCTCTTGGCGCGTTAATTCCGTACTGGTCGCTATATCTAAAGAGCCTCGATTTTTCGGCGCGTGATATTGGCACCTTGATGGCAATTGTGATGGCCACCAAAATCATTTCGCCCAATGTGTGGGGTTGGATTGCCGACCACACTGGCAAAAGCATGTTCATTGTGCGCATCGGTTGTTTGCTTTCTGCAGTGTGTTTTGCCGGCGTGTTCCTCGGCAGTGACTATTGGTGGTTAGTGTTTGTGATGATCGCGTTCAGCTTTTTCTGGAACGCTGCTCTGCCACAATTTGAAGCCACCACGTTTAATCATCTTGGCGATCATAGTCACCGCTATAGTTCCATTCGGTTATGGGGCTCCGTTGGTTTTATAGTCGCCGTAGCGGCTCTTGGTCCGGTGCTGGATGCACAGGGAGCCGGTATTTTGCCTGTAGTCATTATGGTTTTGTTTGTCGGTCTGTGGTTATCCAGTCTTGTGGTACCGGAAAGAGCCTCTGGCCATTTATCGCTTCCCCACGAGTCACTATTGAAGGTTTTGTTACGCCCCGAAGTGGCGGCCTTGCTGGTGGTGTGTTTCCTGATGCAGGCCAGTCATGGGCCGTACTACACTTTTTATACTATTTATATGGAAGGCCACGGTTACTCGCGATCTTCCATCGGTCAGCTCTGGGCCCTGGGTGTGCTTGCCGAAGTGGGCGTGTTTCTTATTATGCACCGCTGGGTGCAACGTTTCGGATTGAGAACTCTGTTACTGACAAGCCTGGGGTTGACGGTGTTACGCTGGGTGCTGATAAGCCAGTTCCCTGAAACTCTATCGGTAATGGTTTTTGCGCAATTGTTACATGCGGCCAGTTTTGGAATTTATCATGCCTGCGCCATTCAACTGATTCATCGTAATTTTAGCGGGCGACATCAGGGAAGAGGGCAAGCCCTGTACAGCAGTTTGAGTTTTGGTGCCGGTGGTGCAGCTGGGAGTTTTGTTAGTGGTATGGGTTGGGAAACTATTGGGCCTGATAATGTGTACCTGCTTGCAGCAATTATGGCATTTAGCGCGTTTATAGTTGCCTGGGTGTGGATTCGTCCTGCGGAAGAGAGACAGAAAGATGTTTAGAGAACAAAAAAATATATTGGGAATTCTATGCTTGTTGTGTGTGCTTGTTGCATTTGCAAATCCAGTGCTGGCAGATGATGCCGCCCAAACCGCTTACGAAAATGGTAAATATGAAAAAGCAATGCGGCTGTGGGATAAGCAGGCCAAAAAAGGTAAAGCGCACGCGCAGAATAAACTGGGTGATATGTACCGCAAAGGCCGTGGTGTAGATCGAAACTATAAACGTGCATCGCAATGGTATCGCCTTGCAGCCAGGCAAGGTAATGCTGATGGTCAATTTAACTTAGGTGCGTTATATCGTGCGGGCAAGGGCGTAAAAAAAAATCCTAAACAGGCAGCAAGCTGGTACAGAAAAGCCGCCAAACAGGGGCATGCCAATGCACAATTTACCCTTGGGGTAATGCTGGAAAACGGGCGCGGCATAGATCGTGATCGTTCTGCTGCACGTCACTGGTATGTAAAGGCCGCTGCACAGGATCATCGTAAAGCGGCTGAACGTTTAAAAAATCTTAAGGCGGGTCCAAAGAAATCTAAAATTGTTGGTGATCGAGGAGAAGCGTTGCGCAAGGCCGCACGTACCGGTGATCTGGAAAATGTGAAACATTTGTTGAGCCGGGGAGTTAATGTCAATAAATCGACAGACGAGCAAGGCAATACTCCGCTCATGCTGGCTGCGCAAAAAAATCATCGGCAGGTTGTTAAGTATCTGTTATCAAAAGGCGCCAAAGTTAAAAAGTCTAATGTGAAGGGTGAATCGGCGCTATTAGTCGCTAGCCGTGAAGGGGCGCTGGGGGCAGTTAAAGAATTATTGAATGCTAAAGCAAGCGTTAAAGCCTCAGATGACTTTAAACGCACGTCGCTGATGGAGGCAATAGACAAAAACCATCCTGCGACCGCCAAACAATTACTTAAGGCCAGAGCCAACCCCAATCGACGGGATAAACGTGGTGAGTCAGCACTGAGTCGGGCGATTAAACGCGGTAAGCCTAAACTGGTTTCGCTATTGCTAAAACATGGTGGCAAGGCCAGTCAACGTGATGGCGATAAAATACCTTTTCTGGTAGTTGCCATACGAGAAAAACAGATTGAGGTTGCTAGAGTTTTGCTTTCAGCAGGCGCTAGCTCAAAGGCAACTGATAGTGAAGGGCGTACTGCCCTGCAAATTGCTGCGGCAGCGGGTTTTTCTGCCGGCGTGTCAGTATTAGTAAAACATGGTGCTTCTGTTGAAAAATCAGATTCCCGTGGTTGGACACCATTAATGTTGGCTGCCAGAGGCGGTTATGCTGGGGTGGTTAGCGAGTTGGTAAAATTTCGGGCGAATATTAACGTACAAAATGAATATGGTGATACTGCGTTGATGATTGCCAGTGCTAACCGGCATAGCAAGTCGGTAAAGGCATTATTAGCAGGTGGAGCCAAAATAAATCGCACGAATAAACAGGGTTGGACGGCATTAATGTTTGCTGCATCCAGAGGTGATAAGGGAATCGCAGGTAAACTGATTGTTGCGGGCGCAAAAGTTAGCGCGCGAAATCGTATGGACGAAACTGCATTAATGTTTGCCGCTGAAAAAGGCCATCCAAAAACAGTAGGCTATTTGCTGGATAAAGGCGCAAAAATAAATAAACGTAATCGTGCTGGGCATTCCGCCTTAAGTTTGGCAAAACAAAATAAAAAGCGTTCAGTTATTGCCTTATTAAAAAAACGCGGCGCCGTGAGCCATGTTATGCCAGCCGCACAAAAATTTAAAACTTCCAAAAAGAACAAGGGTAGCGGGAAACTATATCAGGGCTGGACGCCACTTATGATCGCTGCCTGGGAAGGTCGCTTGAAACAGCTTTCAAAATTGGTGGTGAAGGGAACAGGCGTCAACAAAAAAAGTCCCGAAGGTGAAACGGCGCTTTCGTTAGCCGTGCAACAGGGTCAATACAGTGTGACCAAATACCTGGTTTCTCATGGAGCGCAGGTTAATCAGACGACAGCTGGCGGTATTACACCGTTGATGCTGGCTGCGCGTGAAGGTCACCCGAAAATTCTGGAGTTGTTAATTCACAAGGGTGCGAAAATTAATGCACGTAATGATAGCGGATACACCTCGCTTATGCTGGCAGTGCGTGCGGGACGAGATGATGTAGCCAGTCGGTTAATAAGTCGTAAAGCAGGCCTGAATATCCAGGCTAAAGATGATGCATCCGCGCTGAGTCTTGCCATAGAGCATGGGCATAATGCTTTGGCCGTAAAGCTGAAAAAACATGGCGCTGATCTGGGCTGGAAAGACGGTGATGGCCATAACCTGTTGTGGCTGGCTTCGCGGTTTGGTAATAAAAATATGGTTCAGCTACTTCTGGATAGCAGGGTTTTTAAAATACGTACAAGCGGCAGAACAGAAACGGCGCTCATGGCGTCGATACGCCACGGTCATGGGTCTGTTGTCGGGCTGTTGTTAAAGCGAGGAGCGGATATTGCTGCACGCAGTCCGGAAGGCAACACGCCATTACATGTGGCAGCGGGAACGGGTGAGCTATCAGTGGTGAAGTTGTTGTTGAATAAAGGTGCGGATATCAATGCGGAAAGTAATTTACGTACCACACCCATTCTTATGGCAGCAAAAGCAGGGCATACGGCGGTTGTTAAGTTGTTTTTAGGAAAGGGTGCAGACTGGCAGCTTAAAAATAAACTGAAAGAAACTCCTTTGTCTGTGGCCAAAGCAATCAATAACAAAGCCATGATCGATGCTATTGAGGTGCACGCGAAAAAGAACAAAGGTTTGTTTGGAGTTTTTTGAGTGGATTGCGGCTTAATTTAGTATTCTGACATCCAAAATAAACATATGAGTAAATAATAAAGTGTCAATGATTCCAGGTGATGCCATGAAAAAACCAGAACCAGTATCGTTTTGGGACGCGTTTATTTATTGGCTCAAACTTGGTTTTATCAGCTTTGGCGGGCCAGCTGGTCAAATCAGCATGATGCACCAGGAATTGGTGGAAAAAAGGAGATGGATTTCCGAGCATCGTTTTTTGCATGCGCTTAATTACACGATGGTATTGCCTGGCCCCGAGGCGCAGCAATTGGCGACCTATATCGGTTGGTTGATGCACGGTGTGTGGGGTGGTATCGCTGCCGGCGTTTTATTTGTCATTCCTTCGCTATTCATTCTTATTGGTTTGACGTGGATCTATCTGATGTTTGGCGATGTAACGGCAGTTGCAGGTGTTTTGTACGGTATAAAACCGGCGGTCACTGCCATTGTTGTTTTTGCGGCTTACCGAATCGGTTCCCGTGCTTTGAAGAGCAATGTGCTTCGCGCCATGGCTGTGCTGGCATTCATAGC
>JAUWLO010000062.1 GCA_030613605.1 Gammaproteobacteria bacterium
AATTAGTGACCGCGCGACGTCTATCCCGCCATCCAGGTACATGGCACCTATCACGGCTTCCAGCGCGTCCGCCAAAATCGAGTCACGGCGGAAACCACCGCTTTTTAGTTCGCCCGAGCCTAGCAGTAGAAAATCTCCCAGCGACAGCTCTCTCGCCAATGCCGCTAATGTCTCTTTTTTCACCAGTGAGGCGCGAAAACGGCTAAGCTGCCCTTCTGAGGCTTGGCCAAAATTTAAATATAGTATATCGGCAACAACAAAACCGAGAATAGCATCACCAAGAAATTCGAGACGCTCGTTGTTATAGGAACCCTTACTACGGTGCGTTAGTGCATTTTCTAACAGCGATACATCTTTAAAGTTGTAATCAATCGTACGTTGCAAATCGTCTAAAGATGCGATCAATTAATCTCAACCTCATCAGAAAATCTGACCACCATATCGACATTGCCAACCCCTGATGTACGCACCTCATATTCAACAGCAACCACTATTCCCCCATCTTTGTTGCGTTCAATATACACATGCTCATCTTTAACATTTTTTACATCATCAATGTCGAAACTTTTTTGTAATTTATCCATTATTTCCAGATTAGTCATTGATTTTGCTTGTTCATTAGACGCAAGGTTTCCCAGATGGGTAGTCACACTAAAGTGCTCCATATAAATAGGAAACAACCGCATAGCAATTAGCGCAAAAAAAGCGATCATACCCAAAATCACCGCTATCCCTATACCGGTCATTCCATGCTGCTTTTTCCACTGCTTGCTGATATTTTTTGGCTGAAGTTTGTAATGACGATTCATTAAAGTTGCTCCATATTTTTTTAAAAAACAGTATCATCACAATACTTAATTGTAATGAATTACCTTTCTAGACTAGCACAATCACTCGCTTGCGATACCCAAATAAGCTACTAATCCTTACTCGATATCATTGCCAATCCGGCTCCAGGTCACGCCACTGGCGGTTGCATCCCAGTTCATCCAGATCATAAATGCTCTTCCAACCAGGTTTTCCTCGGGAACAAAACCCCAGTAGCGACTGTCATTGCTATTATCCCTGTTGTCTCCCATAACAAAATATCGCCCTTCCGGCACCTGAAATTCACCCTCTATTGTTCCCCTTTGGGTATCAATAAGAATATTATGCTGTACACCTGTCAGGTCTTCGCCACGCACCTGTGCGCCCGCCATTGAAACCCCGGCACCAACAGCGTCATAGACTCCCAGCCCGGTCTGGGTTGCAGGTTCTCCATTAATAAATAGCTGCTTGTTATAGTACGCCACTTTATCGCCGGGCAGGCCAATCACACGCTTAATATAATCGATCGAAGGATTCTTGGGATAGCGAAAAACCAGCACATCGCCTCGCTCCGGTAACCCAACGGGAATTATTTTTGCATCAACAACCGGCAGTCGAATGCCATAAGCAAATTTGTTCACCAGAATAAAATCGCCGGCCAGCAATGTTGGCATCATGGAACCAGATGGAATGCGAAATGGCTCAACTATAAATGAACGCAATACCAGGACCGCAAGAATAACCGGAAACAGGGATTTTGAGTATTCAACAAATACGGATTCTTTAAGCAGCTCTTCTTTCGCTTCTTCTATATTATCACTTGCAGACGATTGCTCAGATAACGCCTCAGCAGCATTACGTCTTTTAGGTGCCCACAACATAACATCCAGCACCCATAGAACACCTGTGACAAATACTGCCGTTACCATAATGGCGGGGAAATCAAAATCCATCTATGCTTACCTTTCTTTTTCTTAATTTAACTATATTTTAAGGAAGGAAAATAACGGAACAATCTTGTATTGTTATTTCCCTATTTACCTTTACCAACCTGCAATATTGCTAGAAAAGCTTCCTGGGGTATTTCCACCGAACCAACCTGCTTCATACGTTTTTTCCCGGCTTTTTGTTTTTCCAGTAATTTTTTCTTTCGTGAAATATCTCCGCCATAACATTTTGCGGTGACGTTTTTACGTAATGCCTTCACGTTACTGCGCGCTATAATATGTGCGCCAATTGCAGCCTGAATTGACACATCAAACATTTGTCGCGGAATTATTTCACGCATTTTTTCTGCCAATTCACGTCCGCGATATTGAGCTTGTTCACGATGCACGATCACTGAAAGAGCATCAACACGATCACCATTAATTAACAAATCAAGCTTAACCAGGTCCGCCGCCTGAAAACGGAGAAAATGATAATCCAGCGAAGCATAACCACGACTAACAGATTTCAGTCGATCAAAAAAATCCATGACCACTTCATTCATCGGCATTTCATATTCCAGCGACACCTGATTTCCAACATAAAGCATTTTCCGCTGCACGCCACGCTTCTCAACACACAAACCGATGACATTACCAACATATTCTTGCGGCAATAAAATATTGGCCACAATAATGGGTTCGCGAAGCTCTTCTATTTGTCCTGCATCAGGCAACTTCGATGGGTTATCAATCTTAAGGACGTTGCCTTTGGTGTCGAGCACCTCATAGACCACTGTGGGCGCTGTTGTGATTAAACTAAGATCGTATTCACGCTCCAGACGCTCCTGAACAATCTCCATGTGCAACATGCCAAGGAAACCACAGCGAAAACCAAGCCCTAATGCTTGAGAAGTTTCTGGTTCGTAAAATAATGCTGCATCATTGAGATGTAATTTGGCCAACGCATCCCGCAAATCTTCATAATCCTCTGCACTAATAGGAAACAAGCCAGCAAAGACCTGTGGCTGCACGGGTTTAAAACCAGGCAAAGGTTCTTCTGCTGGATTATCGGCTAGCGTGAGCGTATCACCCACTGGAGCACCTTCGATCTCTTTAATGCCCGCGATCACATAACCCACTTCACCCGCTGAAAGTACACCGGTATCAAAACGTTTTGGATTGAAAACACCGACGTGATCCACCAAATGATTTCGCCCGGTCGACATGACCAGAATTTTTTGCTTCTTCTTAATTGTGCCTTGCTTGACTCGAACCAGAGAAACCACGCCAAGATAGTTGTCGAACCAGGAATCAATAATCAATGCCTGCAAAGGCGCTGAAGGATCGCCTTCCGGCGGTGGTACCTTGTTAACGATATCTTCCAGCAGATCATCAATACCAACACCCGTTTTAGCGCTAACACGACACGCATCACTAGCTTCAACGCCTATAATATCTTCGATTTCGTGAATAACCCGATCCGGATCCGCTGCTGGCAGGTCGATTTTGTTGAGCACAGACACTACTTCCAGACCTTGTTCTATGGCGGTGTAACAGTTCGCCACACTTTGAGCCTCCACCCCCTGCGATGCATCCACTACCAGCAAGGCCCCTTCGCAGGCCGCTAAAGATCGTGATACTTCATAGGAGAAATCCACATGTCCCGGCGTATCAATAAAATTCAGCTGATAAGTTTCACCGTTTTTTGCTGTGTAATTCAGGGTGACGCTTTGCGCCTTGATGGTAATACCCCGCTCACGCTCCAGATCCATGGAATCCAGAACCTGTTCGGACATCTCCCGGTCGGTCAGACCGCCACACACCTGTATAAACCGGTCAGCTAGCGTTGATTTACCATGATCGATGTGAGCAATAATGGAAAAATTACGGATGTTTTCCATCTTTGACATTGAATAATACCGCCCAATTATTTAGTTACTAGAAGTTACAAACCCGCTGAAACCCCACCCAGTGCGGCATTGTAATCGATCTTCACCCCGCCTGAAACAAAATGCCCACCCCCGGCATTCACTCGCCAGAGGTGGGCATTCAAACGGTGCTCAAATGTGAAGATTTGAAGGGCTATTTATCCTGTACTTTCAAGGCCAGGAATACCGGACCACCCCGTCTTTGAACCAGCAGTGGTACTGATTTACCTGCCGTCAGGCCCTCTACCACTTGTTTGAAATGTTTAACCCCTTTGATATCAACATTGTTTATCATGAGGATAACATCGCCTCGGCGCACTCCGGCTTTGCGTGCTGGGCCAGCCTTGATTCTGCTTACCAGAACACCACCTTCCTTGATTTCCAGTTTAGTGCGTTGCTCATCTGTTAAGTCCATCACCAACAGATTGAGTCGACTGTCATCAGTGGTGGGATGGCCTGAATTGGCAACCTTTGTGTCATCTTCGGGTAACTCACCCAACTTGACCCTGAGCACCTTTGTTTTGCCCTTGCGAAGTATTTCTACCTTTACCTTTTTACCCACAGGACTAACACCTACCAACGGCGGCAATCCAGAGGAACGGATAATATCTTTACCATTAAAACGAATCACCACATCGCCCACTTTAAAACCTGCCTTCTCGGCCGGGCTGTCCGGCATTACCTTAGCAACCAGTGCGCCACGGGGTTTATCCATACCAAAAGACTCTGCCAGTTCCCGGGTCACATCCTGAATTAACACACCCAACCAACCACGAGCTACATGTCCGCTCGTTTTGAGCTGATCCACAACTTGCATAGCCATATCCACAGGTATCGCAAAAGATAAACCCATAAACCCACCTGTACGGCTATATATCTGGGAATTTATTCCAACAACCTTACCGTCCAGGTCAAATAGTGGACCTCCTGAGTTTCCAGGGTTAATGGCCACATCGGTCTGAATAAACGGCACGTAGTTACCGCCTGGCAACGAACGCCCTTTAGCGCTTACGATGCCAGCCGTCACCGAATGATCAAAACCAAAGGGGGAACCAATAGCCAATACCCATTCGCCTACTTTTATTTTGCTTGAGTCGCCAATGGAAACAACGGGTAAATCGTGAGCATCCAGTTTCAGTAGCGCAATATCACTGCGCTCATCGCTGCCAATGACTTTGGCTTCCAGTTCACGCCGGTCAACCAAACGCACAATGATTTCCGTGGCATCCTTAATAACGTGGTGATTGGTGATCACGTAACCATCTTTAGAAATGATAAACCCTGATCCGAGCGATTTCGCATCAAAATATTCTGGTTCACCATCACCACCGCCACCGCCACCGCCACCGCCAGGGCCGTTAGGATTATCGAAAAAATGTCTAAACAAATCACCAAAAGGTCCTTCGGGGATTTGCTTAGGAATTTGATGCGGGAACATTCTGCTTTTAGGATGTTTAATTTTTTGTGTGGTGCTGATGTTAACGACAGCACTTCCATATTTTTCTACCAGGGCAGAAAACTCGGGTAACTCTCGCGCTTGTGCGGCGCATGACATAAATATAGCAACCAATATGAGCATGGCAGCATTCGAGAAAACGAACATTTTTTTCACGCTCATATTCCTCATATAAGTGTTTTGCGAAGGACTGGATTGGCTACCAAAATATTTTTTCATAGTGTTCATGTTTATTCCTGTCTTCAATAGCCAATCAATATGGCACAGCTTTTTTATAAAATTAAACGTAAATCAATTTTTATTGCGCACTTGTTTTCAATGCACCTGTTTTCAGCTCATGACGCAACAATACTGGCTGGTATCGGGGATCACCACTAATTACACCTGAAAATCGCTTTACCCACATAAACCCCAAACCTAAGCCAAACAAACTAAAAAAAATAACCAGGATATCGGGTTTAACAAGATTAAACTGCTCAGCAAGCACACTACCCAACAAGCCAAATAAAAACAAAGCCAACAACGGCGTCATATAAATTGCCAGAGAACCGCGAACCAATGCCTGCTCTTCTATTCCCACAATAATTTCATCACCAATAGACACTTCTGTTGCATTGGGGTTCAACACCCGAACTCGACTTCTCTTGTTGCCCAGCACTTTCGCGAGCACTGCGGTACCGCAACCTTTATTAGCCGAGCATTGGCCACAGGCACTTTTCCGCTGAGTTTCAACCCAGATATCATCACCTTCAAATGATACCACCTGTGCGAGCTCTTCAATCATTATGTCGTTATTGCCAGGTTATCGTTAATTTTTTGGTAAATGAGCAGTAATATTAAGTAATGGCTGCAGAATCACGACTAGTTGATCATTGCGACGGAGTGAGCAATCATTTCTACAGTATTGGCAGGAACTTCACCTACAACAGTCACCTGATGGCCATTTAACATTAATCCGAAAATATTCATGGCGCCTTTTTTCATCATACCCACAAAAGCATCATCATCAGAGATAATTTTTTCAACATAAATAGATACGCTAGCTAATCCGTCTGTCGCTATCCACTGCTCAGTCGGCTGATCGCTATCCGGTAGCGCCTGCCGTATATGGGACGAAACCAGAAACCCTTCTGGCAAACTATTTATTTTCCAGTTTTCATTAACCTCATGCCCTTTCTTGTCTTCAGCCCCATGTTCAAACCAGATAAAACCATCACTGGCAGACGATGGCTTTAACATCTCCATCGGGATTTCATCCACTATATTAATGTCCGCATACATAACCTGCTCCAGAACTTTTCCATTCACATCAAGCAGATCCGACTTTAATAACAAAGCATTTTTTTCACCCAACCACAAACGATAACCGTATCTCAGATTGTCTTTTGGTTGAATAAGTATCCGTTGGGTCTTTAATCCTGCAATACGATCTTCTGTTTCCAGTTTAAATTCATAGTATTTCTGCAGGGCACTAAAATCGTTTTTTACCAACTTGGAAAGCATGTGGCGACTATATTGTCGCTTACCAACGGTTACCCTTTTTTTGTCCGGCATATAACAGGTAACCACATCATCTTTACGAATCACTTCACGAGCCACACCGTTCAGGTTAATCAGTCTCTCGTACTCACCATTCTTGCTCGCTTTATGGATAATCCGCATAGACTGGACCTGGCCATCTTGCAGGTAAACTAGTGTGCCATGGTAATTAAGATTCTGTAGCGCCGCCTGCATACGCATCAGCTCATCAAGCACCGGCTGGCTAGAGGCCTGAGCAAACCCGCTCAGGCTGAAAATGATAAGAAAAAGGAATGAACGTCCCACTACTATTTCTGCATCTGTTTTTGACTTTGGAGATAATTCTGGCGCGCAATACGTTCCATATCAGGATAAGTGATAATTCTGGCATAAGGCGCAATGCCTTGAACCACACCGCGCGCTGCACGTTGGTTATGATTAAGTAAATATTTATTAATATTGGGATGATATTGTTTAAGAATTTGGGCCGGATGCTGCTGTGTTGGATGTGGTTGCGGCAATTGTTGCGATAATGGTTGTGCCAGTTGTTGAGAATGTGGATCGACTGGATTAAGCGCCTGAGTGACGGTCTGGATATCGCGGCGAAACAACCCCTTGTTAGCGGGCATAGTTGAGCCTTGTACTTTTGGGCTCTGCAGCTGTGCGACTTGCGGCGATGGCGCCAACCCATCTTCTTTATACATAAACTGCACACCCAACACTGCAATCGTCGCAACTGAGGCCGCTACTGCCAAACCAGCTATTTGTTTACCTATTGATGAGTTTGTACGAGGAGGTGCCAATACGGTGGGTTCATTTTCCAGTTCTGCCATCACTCGTGAAGCGAGTTGGCTATCAATAACGGGGGGTAGATTTCGTTTTAAGGCATCACCAATCAGGTGGTAACGCTCCCAGCGATGACTGGCTTCTTTATTTTCTGCCAGGTGATCGAGACAGCTATCGACATCAAGCGCGCCATCATATTCACCATCTATTAAAGAAGAAATACGTTCGCCGGATTGTTCTGTGCCAATTTTATTATTCCTGGAATTATTCGTCATAGCATTGTCCGTCTCTTGTTCTTTGCCAACTTATCCATTACCAACCTATTCATTACCCTATTCATTTCCAATAAGGGGTCTAAGTTTTTCGTCTATCGCCTCACGAGCCCGAAAGATTCGTGAGCGTACCGTACCGACTGGACATTCCATTGCCTGGGCGATTTCCTCATAACTCATCCCTTCAATTTCACGCAAAGTTATGGCTGTGCGTAAATCTTCCGGGAGCTGATCAATGGCAGAAAATATCGTTGTTTCAACCTCATCTCTTAATAGCATATTTTCAGGGGTCGCATACTCCTTAAGACCCACTGCACCTTCATATTGTTCAGCTTCCTGGGCATCAATATCGTCGGTAGGCAAACGTCGCCCTTTAGCAACCAGATAATTTTTAGCCGTATTAATCGCAATACGATACATCCAGGTATAAAACGCGCTATCACCACGGAAACGGGGTAAGGCACGATAAGCCTTGATAAAAGCCTCCTGCGCCACGTCCAGCACTTCGCTATGATCCCGCACATAACGTGATATGAGCTTCACTATCTTGTGTTGGTACTTCAGCACAAGTATATCGAACGCCGCTTTATCACCTCGTTGAACTCGTTCAACGAGCGCCTGATCTACTTTTTTCTCGCCCATTCTGGGGCAACCCCTTTAATTCTTCTTTGAACTCCCCCCAGCAACCTCTTAAATCACTAGACAGCCCAAAGTATGGATAGTTCGCCAGGAAACAGTAATTTTGGTCCATTCTGGCGCGAAAATGGCCCAACTGGCAACAAATGATGCCATAAGTTCTAAATATGGGCGTCAAAGGCAGAATCAAGTAAGCTTTGGAGTATGAGTAAGCATTTCAGTCACGACATTCTGATTATCGGTAGCGGTGCCGCCGGGCTGGGTCTTGCCTTACGGCTGAACAAAAATCTCCGTGTCGCGGTCATTTCCAAAGACCAAATTGCAGAAGGCAGTAGTCGATATGCCCAGGGGGGCATTTCCGCTGTGCTCGATCCGTCAGATTCTACCGAAAGCCACCAACAGGATACCCTCAATGCGGGTGCTGGCCTGTGTGACCCGCAAGCCGTTGAATTCATGGCCCAACACGGCGCCGATCAAATTCGATGGCTCAGCGAACTGGGCATGCCGTTCACCGTAGATAATGACCATTTAGATAAAGATACGGCAGAAAAAGGCGGCACGACCGGCCTGCACCTTACTCGTGAAGGCGGCCATAGCCATCGCCGTGTTGCCCATGCCGATGACGCCACCGGCCGTGCCATGTCGACATCGCTTATTGATGCCGCAAGGCAGCACGACAATATCGAGATGTTTGAGCACCACATCGCTGTCGACCTCATTACCGCCACCAAGCTGGAACGTGAACCCCAACGTGTTCTGGGTGCCTATGTCCTGAATCGCAATAATGACCACGTTGAGGTTTTTCATGCCCGTAATGTGGTGCTTGCCACCGGTGGCGCCAGCAAGGTCTACCTTTACACTACCAATCCTGACGTTTCTACCGGTGATGGAATTTCCATGGCCTGGCGGGCCGGCTGTCGGGTGGGCAACATGGAGTTCATTCAATTCCACCCTACCTGCCTCTATCACCCCAAGGCAAAGACATTTCTCGTCTCCGAGGCGCTACGCGGCGAAGGTGCAAAACTATTGCTGCCTGATGGCACGCCCTTTATGGAAAAATTTGATGCCCGTGGAGAGCTCGCGCCACGCGATATTGTCGCCCGCGCCATGGATCATGAGATGAAGCGCCTGGGTGCTGACTGTCTCTATCTGGACATTAGTTTTAAATCTGCGGAATTCATTTCCAGTCATTTCCCCAACATTCAAAAACGATGCCTGGAGTTCGGTTTTGATATAACCAAAGAACCCCTGCCCGTTGTCCCTGCAGCCCACTACACCTGTGGTGGCGTGGTTGCCGGGCTTGATGGCCGCACTGATATTGATGGTCTATACGCCGTGGGCGAAACTGCCTTTACCGGTCTGCATGGCGCCAACCGGCTTGCCAGTAATTCATTACTGGAATGTCTGGTATTTAGCGAAGCGGCCGCGAATGATATCAACCAGCACTGGCAAGACCTGCTGCTGGAGGAAA
>JAUWLO010000244.1 GCA_030613605.1 Gammaproteobacteria bacterium
AGAAAAGCGGTGATAGCACTAACGTACGCACTCACCCCTTCGAAGGCATTCTGCCGAACATGGATCGCCGTTACCACGAGACCGACTCCAACGTGGTACGCGAAGAACTGGCCAAGTACCTAAACAGCAGATCTTGTCCGGACTGCGATGGCACACGCCTGGCCGAAGGCCCCCGCAATGTTTTCGTCGCTGAAAAAAGATTGCCGGAGATTACTGCGTTACCCGTTGGTCGTGCCCAACAATTTTTTGAAAAAATGGAATTGGACGGTCATCGCGGAAAAATTGCTGAAAAAATTGTTAAAGAAATCAGCCAACGTCTGGATTTTCTCGTTAACGTTGGCCTCGACTATCTATCATTAAATCGCAGTGCTGATACCTTATCCGGTGGCGAAGCTCAGCGTATTCGGCTGGCCAGTCAAATCGGTGCAGGCCTTGTCGGCGTCATGTACGTGCTGGATGAACCCAGCATCGGATTGCATCAGCGTGATAACCAACGCCTTTTAAACACCCTCGTTTATTTGCGCGACATGGGCAATACCGTGATCGTAGTGGAACACGATGAAGAAGCCATTGCCGCAGCAGATCATGTGCTGGATATTGGGCCTGGCGCTGGCGTGCACGGTGGTGAAATTGTCGCCCAGGGAACACCCCAGGAAATCATGGACTCGGAAGCCTCGCTTACCGGCCAATATCTTTCAGGTCGCAAGTCGATCGCCATTCCAGACCAGCGAACTGCACCTGACCCAAAACACCAGATCAGCATTCGCGGCGCCAATGGCAACAATCTTAAAAATGTGGACGTTGATATCCCTGTAGGATTAATGACGGCAATCACCGGCGTTTCCGGTTCAGGCAAATCCACACTCATTAACGACACCCTGTTTCGCAATGCCGCGCAAATCATTAACAACAATCCGGAAGCGGCAGCGCCTTGCACTTCCATAGATGGCCTGGAACAGTTCGACAAAGTTGTGGATATCGACCAAAGCCCCATTGGGCGCACACCACGCTCCAACCCTGCTACGTATGCCGGTTTGTTTACGCCCATTCGCGAAATATTTGCTGGCACACAGGAAGCCCGTTCACGTGGTTATACGCCTGGCCGTTTTAGTTTCAACGTAAAAGGTGGACGCTGCGAAGCCTGTCGTGGAGATGGGGTCATCAAAGTCGAAATGCACTTTCTTCCCGATATTTATGTGCCTTGTGATGTTTGCAAGGGAAAACGCTATAACCGCGAAACACTGGAAATAAAATACAAAGGCTTAAGCATTTATGAAGTGCTTGAACAAACCGTAGAAGATGCGCGAATTTTCTTTGATGCCATTCCTTCCGTATCACGAAAACTTCAAACTCTGATGGATGTTGGCTTGAGTTATATTCGTCTGGGCCAAAATGCGACCACACTGTCTGGCGGCGAAGCTCAGCGCGTAAAACTGGCGCGGGAATTATCCAAGCGCGACACAGGCAACACTTTATACATATTAGATGAACCCACAACCGGCCTTCACTTTCATGACATCGAACAATTACTCGTGGTACTGCATCGTTTGCGTGATCACGGTAACACCATCGTGGTGATCGAACACAATCTGGATGTAATCAAAACAACAGACTGGGTTATCGACCTGGGCCCAGAAGGTGGAGAAAATGGCGGCACTATCATTGCCACTGGTACACCAGAACAGATTGCGGAACATGCCGACTCCTATACAGGGCATTATCTAAAACCAGTGTTAGAACGTAAAAAACCGGAACATAAAAAACTGGACAAAACTGGCTAACAATTTCCAGGCAATATGACTGACAAGCCCACCCTCAATCGTTCGCTGTCGTTACCCCTGATCACCTTTTACGGTCTGGGCACCATCATCGGTGCCGGCATCTACGTGCTCATCGGCGTTGTCGCCAGCAAAGCCGGCATGTTTTCACCGCTCGCTTTTTTACTCGCCGCCTTTATTGCGGGTTTCACGGCCTTCAGTTACGCGGAACTTACCTCCCGCATGCCGCGCAGCGCTGGTGAAGCCGTCTATATTCAGGAGGCATTTGGTAAACGCTGGCTGTCTTCTACTATCGGCTGGTCTGTGGTGGCCATTGGACTGGTATCGTCAGCCACCATCGCTAACGGCTTTGTCGGTTACCTGGGAATTTTTATTCAAGTCCCGGAGTGGCTAGCCATCACATGCCTGGTATTAACACTGGGGTTAATTGCGGCCATTGGTATTAGCCAATCCGTCTGGATGGCTACCATTATTACCCTTATTGAGATTGGCGGACTGATCTACATATTAGTCGTCGCAGGTGATAATTTTAGCCAACTTCCTGAACGTATACCCGAATTAATCCCAACATTTGAGATTTCAACCTGGAATGGTATTTTTGTCGGTGCATTCCTGGCGTTCTATGCCTTCATCGGTTTTGAAGACATGGTTAACGTTGCCGAAGAAGTCAAAGATGCTCCGCGCACATTACCAACAGCCATTATAATTGCATTGGTTGTTTCGACTATTTTATACCTTGCGATTGCACTGGTTGCCGTTCTTGCATTACCCATCAACGACCTCGCATCCAGCAAAGCACCGCTTGCCCTTATCGTTGAACATAGTGTTGAATCCAGCGGCAATACATCCACACTATTCATTAGCGCAATCAGCCTGATCGCAGTCATTAATGGCGCCCTTATTCAAATTATCATGGCTTCGCGCGTTCTTTATGGTATGGGTAACACTGGGATGGCCCCTCGTATATTTGCCGCAATTCACCCACGCACACAAACCCCGCTCCTCTCTACCGGCTTAACCGTTATTGCAATACTGATGCTGGCACTCTGGCTACCATTGGTTACATTGGCCCAGACCACCAGCTTTATTACACTGGCTATTTTTGCCGTCGTCAATTTATCGCTGATTAGACTCAAACTTCGCACACCACATGTTCCCGGGACCGTCCATTACCCATTATGGGTTCCCATAATGGGCGCCCTGCTAAGTATTATTTTCCTGGCTATTCAAAGTGGAATAGCGACGTAAATCTTCAAGCCTCTCGGCAATTCTCAATCAAACCAAAGAGATAACCCTGTTTTTCTTCCCTGGATGTTAACTCGGCAAATCAGCTAAATCACAAAATATTATATAGAACTTTTGACACAAACATTTCTAAGCCGGATGATTGAAAACAAGCTTACAGCCTATACTGTTAGCATGAGTGTTAAGAAAAGTTTTGGAGTGTGCGGTAATGAG
>JAUWLO010000229.1 GCA_030613605.1 Gammaproteobacteria bacterium
GTTGACCACGTGCAGATAGGTAATCATAACCATCATGCCGAGGAAGAACCAGTTAGACACATAGATGTGCGAGCTCTTGCGGATGGCGCTGGTCATGATGAAGTTGATGGTGCAGGCCCCCCAGACTATGGCGATCAAAATATCGATCGGCCATTCCAGTTCGGCATATTCTTTGCCCTGGGTAAAACCCAGAGGCAAGGTAATTACCGCTAGAACGATGACCAGATTCCAGCCCCAGAAGGTGAACCAGGCCAGCTTGTTGCTCCACAGCCTTACGCCGCAGGTGCGTTGCACGGTGTAAAAGGCGGTGCCCATCAGTACACAACCGCCGAAGGCGAAGATTACCGCGTTGGTGTGTAAGGGTCGCAATCGACCAAAAGAAAGGTAGGGACTATCAAGATTGAGGACTGGCCAGGCTAGCTCGGCCGCGATGTAGACACCGACGAGGGTGCCAATAACAAGGTAGATAACGGTTGCCACCGAAAACCACCTGACGACTTCAAAATCATACTTCTGTTCCGCTTCTGCTATATCCACGATCGATACCTCCCAACCGGTCCATAATTCGTGATTTGTAGGGCGAGCTAAACAAACAACTATTTAAAATACGTCTTTAGAGGATAAGAATTAAACTATATACCGATATTGTCAACCCACTAATTTGCCAGGTTAATAAATATTATTGGTAAAACAATGAGAAATGGCCTTAGTGGTACTTTACGATGGTAAAAAAATGGAGATTTATGTGGCCCTGGACTTATATCCATAATCAAATACGCTCCCACACGACATTGGTTTGGATGAATCTAAAGAAAAGTATAGAACAAGAATGGTATTTAGCATTTAAAACATGATGCAAATATCGTGTGGTTGCTAATACGACATTCAGGAGCCGTTGCACATGTTCGGGGTAGGGAAAAAAGCCTGTCTAAGCTCGGAGGAAGAGAGAATGCGATGGAAAATATAGGCTTATATATAGTCAGTGCCAACTAATTATTGGCATTTAAATGCATATTAAGTAATTGATATTTATGTAACTATCTGTTTTTAAGATATTTATAAAGAATTGATGACTATGTCTGATGTGCTGATCCAGCCGTCCCACGCCTTATATCTAGCTATTGATCAGGGTGGCCATGCCAGTCGGGTTATGGTGTTCGATGCGAGGGGTGATGTTGTTGCGAAGGCGGTTCGTGAGGTTTCTGTGTCTCATCCACGGCCAGATTGGGTAGAGCAGGATGGTGATGTACTTGAAATATCCATACGTGAGGCACTGGATGAAGTTGCAGGGATTCTTGGTGAAAATTGTAAAGCCATTGTGGCTGCCGGCATGGCAACACAACGGTCGAACGTGGTTTGTTGGGACAGAAAAACCGGTAAAGTTTTATCGCCCGTAATCAGTTGGCAGGATCGTCGCGCATCTCGGTGGATGCAATCGTATGGTAAACATGCGCAGCGTATTCGGGCAATCACTGGCCTGTTACCAACAGCTCATTATGGTGTGAGTAAATTAGTTTGGTGTCTGGAAAATTTACCCGAAGTACAGAGCGCTCACTCGAACGGTGCATTAGCCTGGGGGCCATTGGCCAGTTTCCTGTTGTTTCGTCTTCTGGATGAGCAGCCCATGTTGGTAGATCCTGCCAATGCATCTCGTACATTGTTATGGAACATGAATCAGTGCCATTGGTCGGAGGAGTTGTTAACGTTATTCGGCATTACCAATGAAGCTTTACCGGAGAGTGTGCCGAGCCGGTATAACTTTGGAACACTGGATGTTGGCGCCTTCAAAGTTCCATTAACGGTTTGCACGGGAGATCAGTCGGCTGCCTTGTTCGCTTTTGGCAAACCTGAACGTGGGGTTGCCAGTATCAATATGGGTACGGGGGCTTTTTTGCAGACTATTGTTGATAAGGATATTGATGATTTAAAACCAGAATTGCCTGACCGGTTATTGAGAAGCATTGTCTGGTCGGATGAAAATGGCTCAATAGTTGTTTCAGAGGCTACAGTGAATGGAGCGGGTAGCGCTTTGCAACTGGTTGGGAATGATTTGGGTATTTCACCCCAGACAGTGCAGGAGTTTCTCCCTGAATGGTTAGCAACAGAAAAAAATATACCGTTGTATTTAAATGGTGTCTCCGGACTGGGTTCCCCATTCTGGATGCCAGACTTTGTGTCGAAATTTGTGGGCGAAAGTGAACCACCAGAAAAAATGGTCGCTGTCATCGAGAGCATTGTTTTCTTATTGCAGATTAATCTGGAAGAGATGAAGGCAAATAAAATAACACTCGATCAAATAATGGTGAGCGGTGGTTTGTCAGTGCTGGATGGTTTGTGTCAGCGCCTTGCAGATTTAAGTGGTTTACCCGTTAGTCGACCACAACAATCTGAATCAACATCAAAAGGGTTAGCGTTTTTAATTTCAGGGCAGGAACAGTCGTGGCCAGCAGGGGCTAATAAGGAATTAAAGTCTGATGTTTTCACACCGGAAACGAATAAAGATCTGGCGCAACGTTATGGGCGCTGGCGTAAAGAGTTTAATAAAGAATTAAGCAAAATGGAATTAGATCATGGTTGAACAAAATGAGCGGCCTCAGTTGATCGCGCATCGTGGTTACAGTGAATGTTACCCGGAGAATACTCTGATAGGGCTTGAGGCAGCCTTGAGCGCTGGTGCCGACTGTATTGAATTTGATGTGCAGTTTTCTAAAGATGCTGTGCCAGTAGTGATACATGATAATGAGTTGAGGCGCACCACGGGGGTGGATGGGTTTGTAAACCAAACCTTTGCGAAACAACTGGCGAGTATTTATGCAGGAGAGCCTCAACGTTTTGGTGATCAGTTTAACAGTGAGCCTATACCAGCTCTAAATGCTGTGTTGGAATTGTTGGGCCAGTGGCCAAAAGCAACCGCATTCGTGGAGATTAAAGAGGAAACGGTAGAGTATTTTGGCGTTGATTCTGTGGCAAGCCGTATGGTGTCCGAGTTGGCACCGTATGGTAGTCGTTGCGTACTCATTTCATTTGATTTTGCGGTGTTGGAAGCAGCTAAACGTTTAGGAATTAAGAGAACAGGCTGGGTCATCCGAAAATGGAGTGATGATTCATTGCGGCTTGCACAACAACTTAAGCCGGATGTGTTGTTGTGTAACTACAAAAAAATACCGGATGACGATAACGCATTATGGCCAGGTCCGTGGCAATGGGCGCTTTATGATGTGGTTGATTCAGATATTGCCTTGCGTTGGATCAAACGTGGTGTCCATTTTATTGAAACCTGGGATGTCGGCGCTCTTAAGTCGGTAACTTGTGTCGATAACTTGTCTCGATAATAAGTCAAATAAACAATGACTGATAATCGCTGCGGCTAAACACTATGGCTAATGATTATTATGACTAATGTTTACTATGACATGGTGGTCATTGGCGGTGGTATTCATGGAGTGGGGGTCGCCCAGGCCGCTGCAGCTGATGGTTATTCTGT
>JAUWLO010000159.1 GCA_030613605.1 Gammaproteobacteria bacterium
GCTACTTTTTGCGACGGCAGCGTGGCGTTTAGTTGTTGATGAACAGCCGCTGAGGGTTACCAGGCCCATCAATACGGCAATCGTAACAAGTGTCCTGAAAGGACGGGTTGTGAAAAATGGTGATATTGAAGGCATAAGCACTTTTATCCGTCTGTTTATCCGTCTGTTTATTTGGGGGTTTAGCCGCTTTATCAGGTTTTCGGCGTTTATTGGGCTAACTTGAGGCCTGTTTGTTTGTAATGGGCTTTGAAATGCAGAATTTGTGGGCCATTTGGGATAACCAGATGGGATAAACTGGTTGGTATTAAAAAAGGCCCAAAAAAAACCCCGATAAATCGGGGTTTTAGGTCTGAATTTCTTCAGAATTTATTCGGCTGTTACGTTTGCAGCCTGAGGACCTTTAGGTCCTGATTGAAGCTCAAAAGTCACCTTTTGATTTTCCGCCAGAGTTTTGAATCCACCACCCTGAATTGCGCTGAAATGCACAAACACGTCTTCGCCGCCATCGTCCTGGGCGATAAAGCCAAAGCCTTTGGATTCGTTAAACCATTTTACTGTACCTGTTGCCATAATCTTGTCCTACCTTGTTCATTTATCAAATGTTTATCAAACTAAAATACTGCTGGCGTGCTTCATAAAGAGATTGGGTCGATGGTGTAGCAGGGGTATTTTCTAAGATCTTTCTTGATAGTAGAACCCGTTGTACGCGGCCTTATCTGCCTCAACGAGACTGCAGCACAGCGATGGTAACCGAATCTGCATGGGGATGCCAACTCTAATCACTGACTGATATTGAGGTTTGCCTCTATATCATGGCCAGTATTAGGCCCTAAAGCCGATTTGGGCGCGGTTTATGCGACAACAGGCCCTATATTTTATAATTAAAAACAATATGTTAGATGTGGTTTCGAATGTTGATAGGGCGCTGGGACATAGGTGATGTCGATCAGCTTTCAACCAGTTCGTCTAAATCACCGTCCATGTGCAACTCTGTGAGTTCGCTAAATCCGCCTATCCATTTGCCGTTTATGGAAATTTGGGGGACTGTGCGGGCGTTGTGGCTGATCTCCAGCATTTCGCGCAGAGCGCCGCTATCGGTGTCTACCCGGGCCTCCTCGTAAGGAATCTTCCATTTTTTGAGCAATAGCTTGGTTTTATCGCAAATAGGGCAGGTGTTGGTGCTGTAGATTTTAACTTTGGACATGTTTTACCTCGGGTTGATAATGCGATCGTAGGATTTAGTGAGCAGATGGTAAGGGTAGAGCATCGACGATCTGTACTTCAATAATCACCTCTCCAGGGCTTGATTGTAACCGAACTGAATTTAGGGCAAACCATTTAGAAATACAGGCGTTATTATTTGTGAGGAACTGCACATTTTAACTCTGGCCGATTGTGCCGATAGAGACTAGTATTAGCGAATTAGCAATAGAAAATAACGTATTAAATCATAAAATTACAACTGAATTTACAACCTAAGTTATAACAAGGATTGAGAAATGGATAGAACTGTTTTTGAGCAAAAACTCGCAC
The DNA here is from genome assembly GCA_030613605.1 of Gammaproteobacteria bacterium. Taxonomy (GTDB): domain Bacteria; phylum Pseudomonadota; class Gammaproteobacteria; order SZUA-152; family SZUA-152; genus SZUA-152. The sequence continues at coordinate 1,534 of JAUWLO010000159.1, forward strand.
AATTGCGCAAAAAGCAGCAGCTCATGGAAAAGGCCTGGCGGGAAGCCGGAAACCGAAAACTGCTTAAGTTCTTTGTCGACATTATGCCCAGGGCGTTAAATGCCGAGCGTTGCAGTATTTTTATACTGGATCCAGTGAACGAAAAAGTATGGTTGCAGTGTGGAACAGGGCTTACAGAAAAACAGTTACAGGTACCCACCGCTAATTCCATGGTTGGCCAGGTAATTGAGAGCGGAAAGTTTGTTATGGAAACCGATCTGGAAGAACAGGCCGGTGCGCATGATGTAGTCGCGGCAAAAACAGGATATGTGACGCGTGATGCTTTGTGTGTGCCAGTGCATGGCGTTACTTCAAAAAAAGTGGTGGGCGCCATACAGGTGTTAAATAAAGTTCGTGGCGAGTTTTCTGATGAAGATCGCGAAATACTGGAACGCCTGGCCTTCCATCTACAGATGAATATAGAAAATATTTTTCTGCGCCAGGAAATGGCAAAAATGTCTGTGGAGATGGACAAAAAAATCAAAATGCTGGAATCGAAGCTAAAATAATATCAGGTAGAAAATATATTTCTGACCTTTAAAGCTGACCCTAACCCATCTTTTTTATCTATAGTCTTCATTTTTATTTATGCCACCTCTCGTTAGCGTAAAAAACTTCATTCGTTATTTTCTGGGAGTCGTCATATTTTTCAGTGTGGCTGGTTCGATGGCACTGGCTGCGGATAAGAAACTGGTGTTTGAAAATGAACAAATAAAAGTGCAGTTGTTTCCTCGTTCGCCGAACCAGATGGCCGGGTTTTATGAGGCCAGAGAATTCCCTAAAAAAATGGTGGATGTGTTGACCGGGTTTTGTTTTATGACCGCGGTAATACATAACAAAACCAAAGATGTATTCTGGCTGGATCTCGATAGCTGGAAATTCGTCGCTGATTCAGGTGAGATGAAAAGAGTTCATCGTAAGCAGTGGCCTTTACGCTGGAAAAAAATGAATATTCCTATGGCGTCACAATCCACTTTCCGATGGACCTTGTTGCCAGAAAAACTGGAATTTTTCCCCGACGAACATGAGGGCGGCAATGTGATTCTTATCAGTACGCAAAATGTATTTTCACTTCGGGCCAGTTTTTCAGTGGGAAAAAACAAAGACAAGGGCAGCATAATGGCGCGCATTGATAATATTCGGTGCGCGAAAGACGATGACCAAAAGTGAGGTCGTCATGATGCATAAATCTCTGATGATTTCCCTGTTGCTGCTTGCGGTAAGCAGTAGCGGCTTCGCCGCCAGTCAGGTCTTGCCAAAAGGCATTCTTCCCGTTACAGACAGAGTGGCTCCACCGCTAGTGCTGGCTGATATTGATGGCGGAAAATTTAGTCTTGTTGAACAGAAAGGAAAATGGGTTTTTGTGCATTTCTGGGCCAGCTGGTGTGGGCCGTGCAGGCGAGAAATACCGGCTATTCAACGCTTGCTGGAAACCAGTAAAAATAAATCATTGGTATTCGCCATTATTAACACGGCAGAAAGTGAAGATACGATTTTTAATTTTCTCGGTGTTATGGCGCCGGATATTGTGCCGTTAATGGATCGGGATGGGCTGGTGACTGAAGCCTGGAAGCCGAGAGGATTGCCGTCAACCTACCTTGTGGATCCGGCTGGCGTAATACGTTATCAGGCGCTAGGTGGCAGGCCATGGGATGAACTTGAGTACATGAGGTTTTTGGATAGTTTGGTGGTTGGGAAATAACTTTTAAGCTTCACTGCGTGGGCTGAAGGCATCGCGTAAAAGTTGAAGCGCTTGTTGTGTGCTATTGCCCGAGTGCATTAGCCTTGTTAGACATGATTTTATTCTTTAGCCTCATATGGCGAGCCTTTTCCTTCGTTTAAATAATTCTTCAGGCTAGTGATAAAGAAATAATCCCAGCCTTCTTTGCATATTTCGAAACAATCTAGCGAAGGAATAAGTCCTTCATGAGTTAGGGAAATTTTTGTGGTTCCATCCTGTTCTTGAATTCCCCACTTTAGTTTTGTTCCTTCCCATTCTTTGAGAATTGATGAAGGCATCCCGTCGTGAATATGATGTGCTTCAATGCACTCAAGCTCAATATAATTTGGAGATAATGTGTTGGCGCGCATGACCCAGTACGTGGTGTCAAATTTGAATTTGATTGTGTCACCTACAGCAGATACCGAATCAGTATCAGGTGTCCACCATTTACCAAATTCCGAAGTTAATGCTTTATATGCGGCATCTGGAGTGCTTGAAACAACAATGTTTCGAGTGTAATCATTGGGGTTCATGTTGGCACTCCTTTGCCTAACTGTTGATTGTGCGGCTGGCTCCAATACCTCAATACCCAGACAAATGTTCTCTTTAATGGATGAAAGATTAGGTGTGTTGGCTAATGTTCGATCATTTAAAGGTTGTTGTGCAAGAAAAGGTGAGCACCATTCAGTGAAGGGGGTTGCTGCCTAAGGTTTATTTTCTGGCAGTTTTCTTTTTCGCCGCCTTTTTCTTTGCAGTCTTCTTTTTAATGGATTTTTTCCTGGCCGTTTTCTTTTTGGTGGTTTTTTTCTTAACGGCCTTTTTCTTCGCGACCTTTTTCTTGGCGAGGGTAATGGTCCACTTGCCGTTATCGTAATGTCCGGTCCAGCCGGTGGCTTTGCCATCAACTTCGGTCATGACGTATTGTTCTTTATTTTTTCTGCTGTAACGGACGACGGTGGGATTGCCTTTGTCATCTTTCAATGGGGCATCACATAGGTAATGATGTTTGGGATCCATCTCTTCCCGGTGGGGAACGAGTTCAGCTACTTTGGGTGCGCGTGTTTCTCGCGAGCGTGGGAAGGCGCTGGAGGCGAGGAAAATGCCGGCCATACCGTCACGTAAAATAAAATAGCCTTCGGTTTTTTCACAGGGTAGTTCTTCCATGTGTACCGGGTCGGCCTTGGGTGGCGCGGCTTCGCCATTGCGCAACAGTTTACGGGTGTTTTTACATTCGGTGTTAGTGCACCCAAAATACTTACCGAAGCGGCCATTTTTGAGCTGCATATCGGCGCCGCATTTATCACATTCGACAACGGGGCCTTCATAACCCCTGATTTTGAACTTGCCTTTTTCAATTTCATAGCCTTCACAGTCAGGGCTTTTGCCGCATATGTGCAGTTTGCGGTCTTCGTCAATGAGGTAGCTGTTCATGGCGGTTTTGCACTTGGGACAGTGATGTTTTAGCCGTAATGCACGGGCTTCACTTTCTTCATCGGCATCAACGTCAACGGCTTCTTCGCCGGCAGTCAGGTTCATGGTGGTTTTGCAGCGTTCTTTGGGCGGCAGGTTGTAACCGGAGCAT
>JAUWLO010000047.1 GCA_030613605.1 Gammaproteobacteria bacterium
GTTTCAATCATGTGCACAGGTATACGAATGGTACGTGCCTGATCCGCAATAGATCGGGTAATTGCCTGACGAATCCACCAGGTCGCATAGGTCGAGAATTTGTAACCACGACGGTATTCAAATTTATCAACGGCCTTCATCAAACCGATATTGCCTTCCTGGATAAGGTCGAGGAATTGCAAACCACGATTGGTGTATTTTTTGGCGATAGAAATAACCAGACGCAAGTTGGCTTCAACCATTTCTTTCTTGGCGCGGCGCGCTTTGGCCTCACCAATCGACATTTTACGATTGATTTCTTTAATGTCTTTAATGGTGATGCCGGCATTATCCTGAATGGCGATAAGCCGACCTTGTGAACGACGCACTTCATCTGCGTATTCTTCCAGCACAGGAGAAAAACTTTCTTTTGCATCAATCTGGCGCTGTAACCAGTCCAGATCCGTTTCATTGTCAGGGAAAGTGGTAATAAATTCTTTGCGTGGCATTTTTGCCTTGTTGACACATATATCCATGATGACACGCTCATGACTGCGCACGTTATGCACAAGATCACGAACGTTGCGAACCAGTATCTCGCACAACTTTGGTACGAGCTTGAACTCTCTTAACTCCATGCACATTTGTTCGTAATGCTTTTGGCTGCGTTTATCATGGTGACCGTGCTTGGCAGCGGCTTTTTCGTATTTTGAATACAGCGAACCCAAAGATTTAAAGAGTTTCGCGGCCAACTCAGGATCCGGACCGGTATCAACTTCTTCTTCCTCTTCTTCTTTTTCTTTCTCTTCTTTGGTTTTAGGTCCGTTCTGACCCTGAACAACAGGAGGCGGAATCAACGCATCATCTGCTGCGTACCCGGAGATCACGTCAGTGAGACGCTTGCCTTCTGATATCACAAGATCGTAAGCATCCAGGACAGTGCGGAGAGAGCCAGGATAAAGCGCCAGCGCATGCATCACCTGGTTAATGCCAGCTTCGATACGTTTGGCGATGACAATTTCACCTTCACGAGTCAGCAACTCAACAGTTCCCATTTCACGCATGTACATACGCACAGGGTCTGTGGTGCGACCAAAATCGGTATCCACCGCGGTTAAGGCGGCGGCGGCTTCTTCGGCAGCGTCTTCGTCAGTATTGACCTCACTCTCGGCCATGACGATGCTGTCTTTGTCAGGCGCCACTTCGTGTACCTGAATACCCATGTCGTTAATCATGCTAACGATGTCTTCAATTTGCTCGGGATCAACAATCCCATTGGGCAAATGATCGTTAACTTCGCGATACGTCAGGAAGCCTTGCTCTTTTCCCTTGGCAATCAACAATTTCAGTCGCGACTGTTGTTCTGCATTCATAGACATTTGGTAAAGTAATCCTCAAAAACCGGCTCGAAAAATAGCCGCGTAGTATACCCGAGTTTAGGGGTGTATTGCGATGGTTTTAACGTAAGTTCGTAACAAAATTCGAGCTCAGCCCTCAGGCACACCCCTGCTGGCAAGCGCTTGTTGTAACTGCTGTTTTTCCTCATCGGTCAGTTCTCCAAGATGAGCTTTGGCCAGCAGGCCATCCACTAATTGTTCCTGGTGCTGAGATGCCAGCTTCGACACCACATCACGAAATTCATCTTCCAGACCTTCTTCCGGAATCACCAACGGCTGGGCCGCCAGTTTGGCCAGATGCCGGCCGGCTTCCTCTTCACGCCAGTGCTCCACGATGGCTCCACACGTTATATGTGGGTTCTCGCCAATAAATTCAACCAGTTGCCGCAATAATGGCAGCCCCGGAAGATCCAGGTTCTGCGGTATCGATGTCCGCTCAAAATGCTCCACCAATACGGGTTTATGCAATAACAGGCGAATGGCATGCCTCACCGAAGAGGGGCCCTGACCACCTCCAGCCGCCGGCCTGACTGACGACCTAACCTGACGAGGAGCACTTGCAGCCCCCAGATCAGATAGTGCAGATGGGTCAATATGGGTTATCTCCGCCAAACGTGTCGCCATCATGTGCTTAAATACGCTATCTGGTAGCTTTTTCAATAAAGGCCGAGCCTTTTCCACCAGTCGCGCCCGGCCTTCTGTAGTGGCTATATCGACCGCATTAGCCAGTTCGCCAAAGAAATAATCGGAAAAGGGTGTTGCTGCCAGAATCTTCTCTTCAAAGACCTCTTTGCCAATCTGCCGCACCAGGCTATCCGGATCTTCACCATCAGGAAGAAACATAAAATTAATTTGCCGTCCCTCGCTCAACACCGGCAAGGCATTTTCCAGTGCTCGCCAGGCTGCCTGTCGACCAGCCCGATCACCGTCGAAACAAAACACCGCCTGAGGCACTATGCGAAACAGGCGCTCCAGGTGATCTTTGGTGGTGGCCGTACCCAGGGTGGCCACGGCATTGCGAACGCCAAACTGCGCCAGCGAGACCACATCCATGTAGCCTTCGACCACCAAAAGCCGTTCGAGTTTTCGTTCGGCCTTGCGCGCCTGATACAGCCCATAGAGTTCTCGACCCTTATGAAAAATGGGCGTTTCTGAGGAATTGAGGTATTTGGGGCTTTTGGGATCACTGCCCAGCTGACGGCCACCAAAAGCAATCACACGGCCACGGGTATCACGAATGGGGAACATAATGCGATCGCGAAAACGATCATAAAATCCGCCACCGTCCTTCTTGACCAGCATTCCAACCTGGACCAACTGTTCTGAAGAAACGCCTTGTTTCTCCAGCGCGGTTTTCAGGTTATCCCAACCAGGCGGTGCAAAACCCAACTCAAACTGGGCGGCTACTTCTCCGCTAAGGCCACGATTCTTGAGGTAGTCCGTTGCTCGTGATGCCTCAGCGTGTTGCCTTAGTTGCTGGGTGTAAAACAGCGTAACCTTTTCCATTACCTCATAGAGAGCCTGATAACTTCGTTCCGGGCCAGCCTGTCCTTTTTCCCGGGGCACTTCCAACCCCACACCTGAGGCCAGCTCTTCCACAGCTTCCACGAACGCCATGTGCTCGTAGTCCATAAGAAAACCCAACGCAGAACCGTGAGCACCGCAACCGAAACAATGATAAAACTGCTTGTCCGGACTTACCGTAAAGGAAGGGGTTTTTTCGTTATGGAAGGGGCAACAGGCCTGAAATTCGTGGCCGGTTTTTTTGAGTGGCACGCGGCTATCAATGACATCCACGATGTCGGCTCTGGCCAACAGTTCATCGATGAAGGAGGAGGGAATACGGCCGGCCATAAGCTAACGATACAAGAGCCGGGTTAAAAAATAAAAGCTAGATAAATGGAAGGTTAGCCGCCCAGCAACGCTTTTATACGCTGACTAACCGCACCCATATCGGCTCGGCCCTGGACCTGCGGTTTGAGCAAGCCCATGACTTTCCCCATTTCTTTCATGGAGTCAGCGCCAGAGTCGGCAATGGCTTTGGTGATAAGAGCATCGAGCTCCGCCTCATCCAGTGCAGCAGGCAGATAATCCTGCAGTACACCGATTTCGAAGTTTTCCTGATCCGCCAGTTCGGGGCGATCCGCATCGGTAAACTGCTGTGCAGAATCCCGACGTTGCTTGACCATTTTATCGATCACCGCCAGCACATCGGTATCATCCAGTTCGATACGCTCATCCACTTCACGTTGTTTGATGGCCGCCAATGCAAGACGAATCACGCCAAGACGTTGCTTGTCTTTGGCACGCATAGCGGTCTTCATGGCTTCGGTAAGTTGTTGCTTGAGGGCAGAATCAGCCATTGTGGAACCTCTGCTCGCGGGGGGATAAAAAGTGAAAACTGCTAACGCCTCAGACTGAGACGTTAGCGATCGAAACTTACAATAAAACGAATTTATCTCGGATTTAGTAGAGACGTTTACGTCGAGTGATATCCCGAGAGACTTTTTTCATGTGGCGCTTAACAGCTGCTGCCATTTTTCGCTGACGAGCCTGGGTTGGCTTTTCATAGAATTCACGACGACGCACTTCGGTCAGTACACCGGCTTTTTCACAGGAACGCTTGAAGCGGCGTAACGCTACATCAAAGGGTTCGTTATCTCTTACTCGTACACTCGGCATTGGTCTTTCAATCCTCTACATTCAGCAGTGCTACAATCTGCCTTTGATCTGGTATTAGTTATAAATCTTGTCGATCCCCCTAAACGAGGGAAGCCGCGAATTTTAGTCATTTGAGCGCGGAATTGCAAAGATCTGAGACATAAATATCAATTAGGACGCACTTTTGTGAGTAAAAAACAGTGAAAAACCGGATTCTCGGCATCGAAACCTCCTGCGACGAAACCGGGGTGGCGATATACGACAGTGAAAAAGGGCTTTTGGCTCACACCCTGTATAGCCAGGTGGAGCTGCATGCCGACTATGGTGGTGTGGTGCCGGAACTGGCATCAAGAGACCATGTGCGCAAAACCCTGCCACTTATCGAGCAAACACTGGCCGATGCAAACTGCCAGCACAAAGACATTACCGCTGTGGCCTACACTGCCGGCCCCGGCCTGGTGGGCGCACTGCTGGTAGGCGCTGCAATCGGGCGCAGCCTCGCCTGGGCCTGGAAGGTACCGGCGATCGCCATTCACCATATGGAAGGGCATTTGCTGGCGCCGTTACTGGAAGACTCGCCACCTGAATTTCCGTTTGTGGCTTTACTGGTTTCTGGCGGCCACTCTATGCTGGTGGCCGTCAAAGGCATCGGCCAGTACGAAGTTATCGGCGACACCCTGGACGATGCTGCCGGGGAGGCCTTTGACAAAACGGCCAAACTGCTCGGCCTCGATTATCCTGGCGGACCGGCACTGGCCAAACTCGCAAAGCGGGGCAACCCCAAACGCTTTCATTTCCCGCGTCCCATGACCAATCGACCCGGGCTGGATTTTAGCTTTAGTGGTTTAAAAACTTTCGCTGTGAATACGTTGGCCGAGAGCACATCTTCCGAAACGTCTCACTTTGACAACAAGGCTGATGAACAAACTCGCGCCGACATCGCCCGTGCTTTTGAGGATGCTGTCGTGGATACCATGGCAATCAAATGTAAACGCGCCATTGAACAAACCGGTTTTAAACGTCTGGTAATGGCAGGCGGCGTTAGCGCCAATGAATCATTGCGAGCACGATTACAAAAACTCGCCAAAAAAGAAGGCTTTGAGGTTTTTTATCCTCGCCCTGAGTTCTGCACAGATAATGGCGCCATGATCGCCTTTGCCGGATTCCTGCGCTTACAAAACGGTTTGCACGAGCTACAAAATCACCAATTCAACGCCTATCCGCGCTGGCCGATTGATACGATAGAATCTCCCGCTTAAAGCATGACCTTTTTATTTCCGTACAATAATTCCGACTAGTCGCTTCGCACATCCCTGTGCTCTCGCGACATAAATCCATCCATGGATAAAAAAAGGGGGCCATCGGCCCCCTTTTCTTTCACTCAATTAAGAGCTATTTAAAAAAAACAGCTATTAATTAGCCATTTCCTTTAATTTTGATAAAGGCAGTATTTTGACCTTTTTCGATTTCGGCTTGGCCTTAAACATCATTTCTTCGCCGGTAAATGGGTTTATTCCCTTGCGTGCTTTTGTTGCAGGCTTGATAACAGTTTTGATCTTCATAAGACCCGCAACATTGATTGCTCCAGCGCCACCCTTTTTAATGTGACCTGCAATAATATCTGACAAAGAGTCAATTACTGCAGCTACCTGTTTTTTGGTAAGTTCCGTGTCTTCGGCAATCGCCATAAACATCTGGGATTTGGTCATTGGCTCTTTAATGGTTTTAATTCTTTTTACAGGTGCTGCTACTTTCTTTTTGGATTTCTTTTTAGCTGCCATTCGGCAATCTCCCTAAGGTTGGATTTAAATAAAATAAATGTGCGGTGGTGTGTGCTTGTGTAAATAATTTACGGCAATTAGTTTGTCTGGTTTCTTAACCACATAACGACCGGGTACTAACAATAATCGAATCCAGAAGAATGTAAATCGTTTTTTGCCTTTTTTTATAGACTTTTGTGCATTTTTTTACAAAACCGCACCTGGCTAAACAAGCAAATTAATTCGTGCCAATATATGATGAACGCGTTACCATGGAACACAGTTTAGCGAAAGCATACAACATGCCAACTGTAAAATGGGAATGATGCTGACATGAGCAACAAACCTAAGTCCTATGATTCTACTCGCAAAAAACCTTCAGTCATTCAATCAGAGCTGATCGCGAGCACACGCATATTCCGAGTAGAACAGCGAGATTTACAATTCTCAAATGGCATTAAAGTAAGCTACGAACGTCTGGTAGGGTCTGATAACGGGGCTGTATTGATTGTACCCATGCTGGATGACAACACCGTTTTGCTCATCCGTGAATACGCAGCCGGCGTGCATCGTTACGAACTCGCCTTACCGAAAGGCAAAATAGAGCCCAATGAACCCTTGCTCGAAGCGGCTAACCGCGAGATCATGGAGGAAGTTGGTTATGGTGCAAAAGACCTTAGCCACCTGACAAGTTTCACCGTAGCCCCCGGTTACCTGAGCCACCAAACACACATCGTACTGGCAGAAAACCTTTACGAACAAAAATGTGAGGGTGATGAACCGGAAGAGATGGAAGTCGTACCCTGGAAAATGGATCGCTTGCCAGAGCTTTTTTCTCTTGAGGAATGTACAGAGGCACGCAGTATTGCTGCCCTGTTTATGGTTCGCGAACTCATGGCAAAACGCGCGTCCTGAACCGCCCATATTTATAACGAACTTTTTATCGGTCTCTCTATGGCATCCACAAACAACTATTCTCTTGACGATATTATCCGTTTGTCGATAGCGGCCGGGCATCGCATCATGGAAGTGTACAACACTGATTTCGATGTTGTGCAAAAGTCCGATAATTCACCGGTCACTGCTGCTGATATGGCTGCACACCACACCATTGTTGATGGCTTAACTGAACTAACACCTGATATTCCCGTACTTTCCGAGGAATCTGCCAGCATTCCCTTCGAAGAACGCAGTCAATGGCAAAAGTACTGGCTGGTAGATCCACTAGATGGCACCCGGGAATTCGTCAAACGCAACGGTGAATTCACCGTCAATATCGCACTCATCGATAACCATGAATCTGTGCTGGGTGTTATTTACACCCCTGTAACCGGCGAACTCTATTACGCCGAACGCGGAGCCGGAGCCTATAAAAGATTACCCGAAGGCGAACCGGTAAAAATCAGCTCCCGGAAAAAAGAACCTCAAAACACCATCATTGCGGGTAGCCGTTCACACCTTGGCGACTCACTCATCCGCTTTCTTGAGCGTGTTGGCGAATATGAAATGATCCCCATGGGCAGCTCTCTCAAGTCGTGCCTGGTGGCCGAGGGCCGTGCTGACATCTACCCACGCCTGGGGCCAACATCTGAGTGGGATACTGCCGCAGCGCAATGCGTTGTCGAGGAAGCTGGCGGCAGCCTGACGACAACCGACATGAAGCCCATGCGCTACAATACGAAAGACTCTTTGCTGAACCCTCATTTTTTGGTGATTGGCGACCCGGGTTTTGACTGGGTTCGTTTCTTATAAACCAACAACTTTCCCTTCGATACGAAATCAATAATCACTAAAGAATTGCAAATACTGCAATTTTCGCCTGTTTTTGAGGTCTATTACCTGTTGTGCCACTTTTGTTTATGGCAACATACACTAAAATTCCAGGCATTTACTCATCAATTTTTACCCATGCAATTTATTAAAGGACTTTTTCGTGAAAACACATTCATTCTTTTTAAACACCATCATTGTTAGCCTGTTCGCCATTCTGCTGCCCGGCACAACTTTTGCGGCAGATACCAAGCCCTCCACCGAAAAAGAAAAATTTAGCTACACCATCGGGTTTCAAATCGGCCAGGGATTCAAAAGAGATAATCTGGATATTGATACCAAAAGCATGTCGCAAGCCATTATGGATGTAATGAAAAATAAGGCTCCGCAACTTACGCAGGATGAAATGCGTGCCGCTATGGAAGGTGCCCAGAAAAAATTAACTGCCGCAAGAAAAGTTAAAGCAGATAAATCAAAAGCAGCTGGCGACAAATTTCTCGCTGATAATGGTAAAAAAGATGGTGTCATTACCCGCAAAAGCGGCCTGCAATATAAAGTCATCTCTACTGGCAAAGGTAAGCAACCCAAAGCCACTGACTCCATTACGGCACACTACAAAGGCACTCTGATTAATGGCACTGTATTTGACAGCTCCTATGCCCGCGGCGAACCCGCGACATTTAACGTCGGCCAGGTCATTAATGGCTGGAAAGAAATATTACCGCTGATGAAGGAAGGCGATAAGTGGCAGGTATTTATCCCCTCTAATCTGGCCTATGGCGAACGAGGCCAGGGCGGCACTATCGGCCCAAATGAAGCTCTAATTTTTGATATCGAGCTGATAAAAGTTAATTAATAAATCCATAACCTGAAACGTTTTACCTGTAAAAAGTGGGTAGCAACACCTTTGAGCAGCACCTGCTGAAGGTGTTGCTTCTTTTCCCGGCAGGGCTTAGTGAGTTTGAACTGATCAAAAAGCTTGAGGCCGAAGGACAAGACGGCTTTAAAGCAGGCTGCCTGCAAGGCAATTTATCCTTATTCCAGACCCATTTCTTTTTATTTCACAGCCTCTATTTGCTAAGAGAACAACTCAGAGAGCAGCTCAAAGAACAATTCGTTCTTGATCAAGAACAGCAATACCAGCTACAAATTTCACCTCTGTGTATCCAGCTTATCCCGCTAAAAGAAAATAACGGCTCCTCACTGGCCGATCATGACCCTTTGCGCGACTACTATCTTGACCTTGATAATCTGAATGACGCCAATGAGACTGAAGTCAACCAGCTACTAGCCCGCTTCTGGGAACGGTTTATCACTAATGATGAACGAAGGGATGCACTGGAAGAACTGGAACTACAAGATCCGGTAGACTGGCCAACAATCAAAAAACAACATCGACGACTGGCCATGAAACATCATCCCGATCGTGGCGGCGATGAAGAACGGCTGCAAGCTATTAACGCCGCGATGGAATTACTCGCCCGAGATTCACGCCATAGCGCTGGAAAACAGAAAAAAACCTGAGTTTGCTAACAACGATTCTTTAAAGCTGCACTTCCCGCAAGCGTTTTGCTGCTGCTTCCGGGCTGACCGTATTCACGAACAAACCGGAACCCAATTCAAAACCGGTTGGAATACTGGTGCGCGGGCAGATTTCCAGATGCCAGTGATAACTTTCTTTCATTTTATCATCGACGCCACGTGGCAAAGAATGTAGAAAATGATTGTATTGCACCCCACCTAATACGGCATCCAGGCGAGCCATGGTGCGTTGCACTAAGCCACCGAGGTCTTCGAGTTCATCATCCGTGATGTTTTGATAATCAGCCTCATGATGTAATGGGAAAATGTGCACCTCCCACTCGTACTTACTGGCAAAGGGTTTAATAGCAATAAATCGCTCGGTTCGCTCAATCACATACTGCCCTACATCCAGACGATGGCGCACCTCGCCGGACTCACGGTCATAAACCGTCGCTTCAAACGTTAATGCTTCATCAATGAGCGAACAAAATATACATTGGTGGTTTTTTTCAAAATAATTTCGGCTGTGATGAATTTCAGACTGCACATTTTCCGGCACTACCGGTGTCGCAATGATCTGGCTGTGGGTGTGAGGAATACTGCCCCCCGCCGCTGGCCCAAAATTCTTAAATACCAGCACATAACGCAAGCGATCATCGGACTCATATAACTCTTTAATACGATCCCGGTAGGCGCCAAACAACATGGCCAGATGTTCCACGCTCATCTCGTGAAACCCAATACCGTGATGATCGTGATCAATAATCACTTCATGACGGCCATAACCATCAATGGCCTGCTGCAGACCAAATGAAAAACTGGATCTCGGTTGGTCATCGCCCAATACCGGGTACAGGTTTTCAACGATACGAATTTCCCATTTCTCATCATTGGGATAGGTGGAAATTTGCGGCGGGGTCATGTCTTCATTGCCGGTACAAAAGGGGCAGGTATCGACATGGGCACGCGGGTCACGCGGCGCGGCCTGCTCTGCCTGCTTGGGGCGCATGCCGCGTGCAGTGGCGACGAGCACGGATTCGGTAGGTACTACCGGATTAATGCGAATCTCGCGCGTGACCTTTTCTTCCTGTTTCTCTTTTTTACCTGAGTCCTGATCTGAACCTGCCATAACATCTCTCCTGTTTGAACAGAGGGTATCAGCAGTTTGTCTCTATGTACTCAAAATAGTGCTCAAAATATTTTGATTCGCCTATAAGTCTCATAGTATCCAGTCAGTAATATGCAGGTGCAGATCATCGGCTTCATCCTCACTTATCACGCGACCACACACAGAAATACCCGCCTCATGTACTGAAGCCGACGAACCACTTAACAGGGGATGCCATTCAGGCAGCGACTTGCCCTCCGCCAATAGACGGTATGCGCAGGTGGTGGGCAGCCAATGAAATTCTTCAATTTTATCTATTGTCAGTACCGTACAGTCCGGCACTAACTGTTTACGCTTTGGATAGTCCTTGCATTGGCAGGACTCCAGATCCAGCAAACGGCAGGCTACGTTAGAGACATACACTTCACCGGTGTCTTCATCTTCCAGTTTGTGTAAACAGCATTTACCACACCCATCACAGAGGCTTTCCCACTCAGTCGGCGTCATTTCATCAAGAGTTTTTTGTTCCCAGAAATGCTGGCCTTGCTCTGTGCTCACCTGTAATTGCCTATAGCTACCTTCGGTCAACCACGGCGCCAGGCATGAAAACGCTTCACCCAGGACAGTAATTTTTCCGGCTGGTGTTGTTTTTTCCACACACCGGCAACGTACTTGTTAGCCTCAGCCATGGTGGGATAAATATGAATGGTGCCCAGAATTTTGTTCAGACCCAGACCATGCTTCATCGCCATCACAAACTCGGCTATCAAATCACCCGCATGGCTGCCAACAATGGTCACACCCAGAATTTTATCCTTGCCCGGCACCGTCAGCACTTTCACCACACCGTAGTCTTC
>JAUWLO010000082.1 GCA_030613605.1 Gammaproteobacteria bacterium
GCTTTGCAGAAGCCCTGCATGGTATTATCTGAGCAATTTTAAGTGTGTCATCAATTGCCGCACGCCACTGACAGGATCGCATGTATAAACCCCTAGAAATCTTTATTGGACTCCGCTATTTGCGCGCCAAGCGCCGCAATCAGTTCATTTCCTTTATTTCCTTCAGCTCCATGATGGGAGTAGCCCTGGGCGTAACGGCACTGATTACCGTGCTTTCGGTTATGAATGGCTTCGAGAAGGAAGTGCGGGAGCGCATTTTGGGTATGGCATCGCATATCACGGTCTCCCGTTTTGATGGTCCTATACAAGACTGGCAGCAATTGGGGGAGCAGGTACGAAAGAGTGAGCCGCGGATTGTTGGTCTTGCACCTTACATCCGTAAAGAAGCCATGTTGAGTTTGAACGGTAATGTTAGCGGTGCCTTACTGAGAGGGGTTTCACCCGAGCTGGATCCAGAGGTTTCCGAGGTTTGGCAAAAAATGGTTTATGGCCAGCTTGGTGATCTGCGTCCTGGTGAATTTGGCATTGTTCTGGGTAAAAGTCTGGCGCGTTCAATCGGAGCGATGGTAGGTGACAAGGTCACGGTGGTCACTCCGCAGGCCATCAGCACACCAGCGGGTATTCTGCCACGTTTGAAACGTTTCACGGTGCGCGGTGTGTTTGAAGTGGGTATGCATGAGTACGACAGTGCGCTGGCCTTAATTCATATTGAAGACGCGATGAAGTTGTTTCGCACCGACGGTGGGGTCACAGGCTTACGTCTAAAGCTGGAAGATATGTATCAGGTAGTGCCGGTGCGGACACAGCTTGAGCAAATATTATCGGCAGGGCGCTACTGGATTACCGACTGGACCCAGCGTCACGCGAATTTGTTCCGCGCGGTAAAAATTGAAAAAACCATGATGTTTCTCATGCTCTCGCTCATTGTGGCGGTGGCAGCGTTTAATATTGTGTCCACCCTGGTAATGGTGGTGACGGACAAGCAGGCCGATATTGCGATATTACGGACATTGGGCATTACACCACGGTCGGTGATGGCGATTTTTATGGTGCAGGGCACGATTATCGGAGTGGTGGGTGTATTTCTGGGCACAGTGGGTGGCGTCACCCTGGCGTTGAATATTGATGTGGTAATCCCCTGGCTGGAAGGTGTGCTGGGTGTGCAGTTTATGCCCGCAGATATTTATTACATCAACAAATTTCCTTCGGAACTGCATTGGGGTGATGTGGTTAAAATTGTGGTGATCTCGTTTACGCTGAGTGTATTGGCTACGTTTTATCCGGCATGGCGGGCATCTCGCACCCAGCCAGCAGAGGCACTGCGTTATGAGTGACCTGTTATGAATAGCGTTATGAGTGACCTGTTATGAATAGTGGTATGAGTAGCGCCGTGCTTAGCTGTCGTAATGTCAGTAAAACCTTCCAGGAAGGCGATCTCTCCGTCGATGTGTTAAGTGGTGTGAGCCTGGAGATTGGTAAAGGCGAACGGGTGGCCATTGTGGGTGCTTCCGGTTCCGGCAAAAGTACCTTGCTGCATTTATTGGGTGGGCTGGATGTGCCTACCGAGGGTGAGGTACAGGTAGAAGGTCAGGATTTAAGCAAGATGGGTGAAGCAGCCAGGGGCCATTTGCGTAACCACAAATTGGGCTTTGTTTACCAGTTTCACCATTTATTGATGGAATTCACCGCGTTGGAGAATGTCGCCATGCCATTGCTGATTCGCGGCATGTCGGTGGAAGAGGCAAGCCAGGCGGCGACGGAATTGCTGGAAAAAGTGGGTCTGGGGGCGCGGTTACGGCATAAGCCCACGGAATTGTCTGGCGGAGAGCGTCAGCGAACGGCCATTGCCCGGGCGTTGATCACTAAACCGGTGTGCGTACTGGCCGATGAGCCGACGGGTAATCTGGACCACAATACGGCTGAGCAGGTCTACGAGTTGATGTTGCAGCTCAATGCAGAGCTGGATACCAGCATTGTGATGGTGACCCACGATCTGCAAATGGCCGGCCGCATGTCCCGCGTGCTGCATCTGGAAGATGGAAAACTGGATGAATAGTCAGATTAACAACTACATCAATATCAACAAGTAACAGAAACTATTTAAACTGTTTTATCTTGTTCTGCCGCAAGCCTTTTCAAGCGTCGTTTTTCTTTTCGTTCTTTCCAGCTGCGGCTGACGTGGAAGCGCCAGAATCCTCGAATCAACACATTACCCAGAATCGCTGAGACCACCCCGCATATCAGGCAGCCCAGTAAAAACGGTTGCCAGATGATGTCCAGTTCACCTATTAGCCACTCAAAAGAGGGCTCAAAGGTGAATGGCCGTGCCGGCATGCCCAGTGTCCATGCACCTATTTTGTAGGCAAAATAGAACATTGGTGGCATGGTGAAGGGATTGGTTACCCAGACCAGTCCGACCGAAATCGGCAGGTTTACACGTGCAACAATGGCGCCAATGGCACCGAGAATCATCTGAAAGGGCACCGGCACCCAGGCCATGAACAGTCCGACACTAAAAGCGCCAGAGACAGAGCGCCGGTTAAGATGCAGGATGTTGGGGTCGTGAAGCAGCGCACCCAAAAATTTCAGGTGTTTATGGTTACGGATCGTTTCATGATCCGGCATGTAGCGCTTAATGATACGTCTGGGCATGGGTTTTCTAATTCTGCCGTTATTTTTTACTGAGCACACAGGTTTGCTGAACAAATGTGTGAATAGTTAATAGAACTGGTTCTACCTATTGCGGTATGTAGAACACTCATTATCCACTTTTTTTGGAAGTACTGAAACATGGGTGTTGTTGCATTGGGTTTTTTAATAGGGGTAGTTGTTTTGCAGCAGCTTCCGTCGTTACCGAGCCTGTGGTTCTCCTTGCTGTTGGTATTAATAACAGTACTACTACTCGTGTTGGTTGTAGTGCTTGCCACCCGGTTTCATCCCAGGTGGCGTGTATTGTTGAGTTTTTTGTTGTCTGCGACCGCTGGCTTTTTCTGGGCTTCTATCGTTGCTGTTATGTTGCTGGCCGATGGTCTTGATCCAGTGCTGGAAGGTCAGGATGTTGTGGTGGAAGGTGTTGTTGCATCGCTACCGGAAACTCAAAATCGTCGGATGCGTTTTGAATTTATGCCTGATTCCTTACGCAGGGACGGTGAAATTCAATCACTACCCGGTAAATTATTGCTTAGCTGGTATCAGCAGCCCCCTGAAATGAATGTCGGTGAGCGCTGGCGTTTACAGGTACGCTTGAAAAGGCCACACGGCTTTATGAATCCCGGTGGCTTTGACTACGAAGCCTTTTTATTCCGGAAAGGGATACGTGCCAAGGGTTATGTGCGTAAAGCGCATGGGGTTAATCAACGACTGGCAAAGGCCTCCGTTTCGTACCCCGTGGATCAGGTTCGGCAAAATCTGCGAGAAAAACTGGACAAGACCCTGGGTGATCACGAGTTAAAAGGCATTGTGATGGCGCTGGCCATTGGTGACCGGCAACAAATTAACCGTAGCCAGTGGGAAGTGCTAACCCGCACCGGTACCAGCCACCTGGTGGCTATTTCCGGTTTGCATATTGGGTTGGTGGCGGGTTTTGCCTTTTTTGCAGTGCGTCGTTTGTGGCGTTTGTCGGCAAAAGCCGTACTGTTTTGGCCTGCGGCGAAGGCCGGTGCTTTGGCGGGGCTGGTGGCGGCGGCCGGTTATGCCATGTTGGCAGGATTTTCGGTGCCTACGCAACGCGCCCTGGTGATGGTGGCCGTGGTTATGCTGGCAGTGATGTTACAGCGCCGTACCCAGGCCAGTTCTTTGTTGTCACTGGCACTGTTACTGGTGCTGATGATTGACCCCATGGCGGTGCTGGCACCCGGTTTCTGGCTTTCTTTTTCAGCGGTGGCCATCATTCTTTACGGCATGGCGGGTCGTCTGGGCGGTGATATTGGCTGGCGAAAATGGTGGTGGCGCTGGGGCAGGGTGCAATGGCTGGTCACAATAGGCCTGTTTCCGATACTTATCCTGTTATTTCAAAAGGCCTCGGTGATTTCCCCATTGGCAAATCTGGTTGCAGTGCCCTGGGTGAGCCTGGTGACGGTGCCGTTAACGCTGTTGGGTACGGTTTTCCTGAGTTTGGTGCCTTTTGTGGGTGAATCCCTGCTGGAGTTGGCGCTCTGGAGCACGGATATTTTGTGGTGGCTGTTGCAGGTTCTTAGCAGCTGGTCATTGGCGCAGTGGATGCAGGCAATGCCCAGTAACTGGGCCTTGGCCGGCGCGGCGCTGGGATTGGCCTGGTTACTGGCGCCCAGAGGCATCCCGAATCGCTGGCTGGGCGCGGTCTGGGTATTGCCTGTGGTCTTTAGCGGGTCGGGTGCTATTGCCGATGGCGAAGTCCGTTTTGCGTTACTGGATGTGGGTCAGGGGCTGGCGGCGGTCGTGAGGACGCAAAACCATGTACTGGTATTTGATACCGGGCCACGCTATTCCAGCGGATTTAATACCGGTGGCGCAGTAATTGCTCCTTATTTACGGGCAAAGGGAGTGGGGCGCATTGATACGCTAGTGATTAGTCATGGAGATAACGACCATATTGGTGGCGCTAGCGATCTGGCCTCCCAAATACCGGTAGAACGTATCCTGAGTAGTGTGCCGGAGAGGCTGGATTCCCTTAAAATAGAGACTCTGGAAGTGACAAACTGTCTGGCCGGGGACCAATGGCAGTGGGATGGTGTTCAGTTTGAGGTGTTAAACCCATCTTCTGTCGGAGATGCAGCGCCGGGCATGGGAAAAAGTTCCAAAAAAGGCCGCAAGGGCAATAATCACTCCTGCGTACTCCGGGTTCAGGCTGGTGATGACAGCGTGTTATTGACTGGCGATATTGAGCGGGGCGCAGAAAGGAATCTGGTGAATTTGTTTGGTGGAAAGCTGGCATCAAGTATCCTGGTGGTGCCCCATCATGGCAGTAAAACCTCGTCCACCGCGGCCTTTATTGATGCGGTATCTCCCCAAATTGCCCTGTTTCCGGTTGGATATCGGAATCGCTATGGTTTCCCCAAGGCGCCAGTGGTGAAGCGCTACAAGGTAAGAAATGCGCAATTATTTGATTCTGCCAGCCATGGCGCTATAGAAATGCAGCTGGGAGGTAAAAACAATGCAGAATTCATCATACAGACCTGGCGTCAAAAGAGTGCGCGGTATTGGCACAATCTGCCGCCGGGCTGAATACCTGTCAAAAAGCCCTGAAATATGAGCAATGCCAATGGCTTCCGGCCGATCGGCGTCTCTGCTAAAGTAACGCCTGCATCTGCGGGCATATTTTGTATGCGCTTTTTGTCAATAGAACAACCTTAGAAAGGATTGCGAACGTGTTTGAAATAGTAAAAGCCGGTGGCGTGTTAATGATCCCGATCATTCTTTGCTCGATTGTCGCGCTGGCGATTATCGGCGAACGGCTCTGGTCGCTACAACGCAAACGTACCATCCCTAAACACCTGGTGGCACAAATCTGGAAAATGCACTCCGCTGGACCGCTGACCAGAGAACAGATTAATGAAATACGCACCGGCTCGCCGCTGGGTCGTGTGTTGGCATCCGGTCTCGCCAATGCTCGCAACAGCCGTGAGGTTATGAAAGAAAGCATAGAAGAAACCGGGCGACATGTTGTGCACGAGTTTGAGCGTTACCTGAATTCCCTGGGCACCATCGCATCTATTACGCCTTTGTTGGGCTTGCTGGGCACGGTTATTGGCATGATCAAGGTGTTTGCCGTTATTACCTCCCAGGGTGTTGGCAACCCCGCAGTACTGGCAGGTGGTATTTCAGAAGCGCTGATTACTACGGCTGCGGGTTTGACGGTTGCTATTCCAACACTTATGGCCCACCGTTATTTTCGAGGATTGATTGATCAAATCGTGGTTTACATGGAACAGGAAGCCATCAAAATGGTGGAAGTTATTCATGGCGATCGAGTCTCTGAAGAAAATATTTAGTTTATGAATATCCAGTCTCATCGAAAAGAACCACTTGAGGTCAATATCACGCCATTGATTGATGTGGTGTTTCTGCTGCTTATCTTTTTTATGGTTTCCACAACCTTTGAGCGTGAGTCTGAAATCGAAATTATTCTGCCTGAAGCTACGGCCACTGCGGAAACGACAGATGAATTTATTTTGCAGGTAACGATAGATGAAGAAGGCACGTACTATATCAATCATCAGCGTGTGATAAATACCAAACTAGAGACTTTGATGAAGGCGATGAAGTTGGTAGCCGGTGACCGCAAGGATCCGCCCATTGTTTTAAGCGCTGATGCTAAAACGCCACACCAGTCTGTTGTAACCGTTATGGATGCAGCGCGACGGCTGGGTTTTGTGCATCTCAATTTTGCAACGACTCGAACCGCTGGGGATAATTAATTTCTTGCAATATCTTCCTCGGTTTGCTTTTCATTTACTACCCAAATATCTATAGAGACGCACCACGCTCGTAATGACACCCGGTCAAATATATAAACGTTTACTTGGTTATGCGCAGAAATATTGGCCAGCTTTTTTGCTGGCTGTTTTGGGTATGGCAATCATCGCGGGTACCGAAGCCGGTTTCGCATGGTTAATGAAACCCATGCTGGATGGCAGCTTCGTAGAAAAAGATCCTGTCATCATTAAGTGGATACCCTTTGCCTTGCTATTAATCGTATTGGTGAGAGGTATTGCGGGTTTTGTTTCCAGTTACGGGATGGCATATGTTGGCCGTAATATCATTCGTGACATGCGACGGCAGATGTTCAGCCAGCTTATGCATCTTCCTACAGCCTATTACGATAAAAATTCTTCTGCACGGTTAACCTCCAAGCTAATTTATGATGTTGGCATGGTTGCCCAGGCGGCAACCGGGGCTGTCACCATCATTATTCGTGATACCTTCACTATTTTTGGTTTAATGTTCATGATGTTTTATACCAGCTGGAAGCTTGCGCTTGTATTCATGATATTGGCGCCAGTGATTACTTTGTTAGTGGTTTCAGTCAGCAAGCGTTTTAGACGCATAAGCCAGCGAATTCAAGCTTCGATGGGAGATGTGACGCAGATATCACAGGAAATTACGGAAGGTCACCGCGTTATAAAAATGTTTGGCGGCATTGAGGTAGAGGAAAAACATTTTTCCAGGATTAATGAAGATAATCGCCGCCAAAATATGAAGCTAGAAACAACGCGCGCGGTAAGTGTTCAAATTTCCCAATTGCTGGGCGCCTGTGGTCTTGCGGTAATTTTATATTTTGCGACCTCTGAAGAAATGCTTAAGAACCTAACAGTCGGTACCTTCATGCAATTTCTTACTGCCAGTATGTTGCTGCTTGCGCCCATGAAACGGTTAACGATGGTGCAAGCTACCGTGCAACAAGGTATCGCGGCGGCACAGAGTGTATTTGAATTGCTGGATGAAGATGAAGAAAGAAATACTGGCACCAAAGAAATAAAAAGAGCTAAAGGGAAAGTAGAATTCAGGAATGTGGTCTTCAGTTATGATTCTGATGAAGACAGGGAAAAGGGACAGGCAAAAGGAGAGGTGCTCAGCAATATAAACTTTATCGCCGAGGCGGGAGAAACCATTGCATTAGTGGGACGGTCTGGCAGTGGTAAATCAACATTAGCGAGTTTGTTGCCAAGATTTTATGATGTTACGGAAGGCGAAATCCTGCTGGATGGCGTTCCTGTGCAGGAGCTAACCATGGAAAATTTGCGTGAGCAGATAGCGCTGGTTAGCCAGGACATTACGTTGTTTAACGATACGATTACAAAGAATATCGCCTATGGCGCCTTAGCTGAGATGAGTGAGGAAGATATCCTTCGTGCCGCCGAAGCCGCCCATGCGCTGGAGTTTATTCGCGAATTACCCGATGGTTTTGATACGGTTATTGGCGATAAAGGCGTGTTGCTTTCCGGTGGCCAACGTCAGCGAATCGCGATTGCGCGTGCGCTGTTAAAAAATGCACCCTTACTGATTCTTGACGAAGCGACTTCAGCGCTGGATACGGAATCTGAGCGTAACATCCAGGAGGCGCTAGGTGGTTTGATGAAAAATCGCACGACTCTGGTTATTGCGCATCGCTTGTCCACAGTTGAAGATGCTGACAAAATACTTGTATTACACGATGGTTGCATTGTTGAGTCAGGTACCCATCAGGAGTTGCTTACGGTTAATGGAAAATATGCGGCTTTGTACAAAGTTCAATTTTCTGATGATCTGGAACAGTCGGAATAAATACTGCTGGTTTTTTGAATTAAGCGGACGTTAGCTATGGACCGGAGAACGGGCAGCGAAAAATGAAACGGCTTGATTATTACTGGTACAACAAAGGATTCATTACCTTGATACTTACTCCGGTATCCTGGTTGTACTGTTTTATTGCCATCGTTCGCCGCTTCGCTTACCAGGCAAAACTATTGAAAACGCATCACATGCCTGTTCCTGTGATCATCGTAGGCAACATTACCGCAGGCGGTACCGGGAAAACACCATTGGTAACATGGCTGGTAGAGCTGTTGAGAGACAATGGATATTCGCC
>JAUWLO010000030.1 GCA_030613605.1 Gammaproteobacteria bacterium
CTTATCGGGGGCGCGGTGATGTGATTGATATTTTCCCGGCGGACTCTGATCGCGAAGCCGTACGAATAGAGCTCTTTGATGACGAAATCGAGAATATTGCTTACTTTGATCCGTTGACGGGGGAAGTGCTAAGAAAAGTCCCGAGGGTGAGCATTTATCCCAGGTCTCATTACGTGATGCCACGTGAAAAAGTGCTGGAGGCGGTGGAAAAGATTAAAGTCGAACTACCCGAACGGCTGGAATATTTTTATGCCAGGGATAAACTGGTGGAAGCGCAACGGCTGGAACAGCGCATTAAATACGACATTGAAATGATGCTGGAGCTGGGTTATTGCTCGGGTATTGAAAATTATTCCCGTTTTTTGTCGGGACGAGAGGAAGGTGAGGCGCCGCCGACCTTAATCGAATACCTGCCCAATAACGCCATTCTGATTCTGGATGAATCTCATGTCACCGTGCCGCAGATCGGCGGCATGTACAAAGGCGATCGTTCCCGCAAGGAAAACCTGGTGCAGTATGGTTTTCGTTTGCCTTCGGCGCTGGACAACCGGCCACTGCGCTTTGATGAGTTTGAGCGCCTGATGCCCCAGGCTATTTTTGTTTCGGCAACCCCGTCTGTGTATGAGGCAGAGCACTCCGGTGCGGTTATCGAGCAGGTGGTTCGTCCTACCGGATTACTGGATCCCGTTATCGAAGTTCGCCCGGCGACCACGCAGGTGGACGATGTGATGTCCGAGATTAACAAGCGCACCAGGGTGAATGAACGGGTACTCATAACCACGTTGACCAAACGCATGGCCGAAGATTTAACCGACTATCTTGCCGACCATGGTATACGCGTGCGTTACATGCACTCGGATATTGAGACCGTCGAGCGCATGGAAATCATTCGCGATTTGCGTTTGGGTGAATTTGACGTGCTGGTGGGCATTAACCTGTTGCGTGAAGGTCTGGATATGCCGGAGGTTTCACTGGTGGCCATTCTTGATGCGGATAAAGAGGGTTTCCTGCGCTCAGAACGTTCTTTGATTCAGACCATTGGTCGTGCAGCCCGTAATGTAAATGGCCGGGCGATTCTGTATGGAGAGAGAGTCACCAACTCCATGCAGAAAACCATTGATGTTACGGATGAACGGCGAGAAAAACAGAAGGCCTACAATGAAGAACATGGCATTACCCCGACAACCATTCAGAAAAAAATTACCGATGTGATGGAAGGGGGCTATGGTCATAACAAAGGGCATGGCAATCTGAACCCGGCCGAATACGCCAAAGTCGCCGAGGAGGCCATGGAATACGCGGCCTTGTCGCCTGCCCAGTTTGCCCAGCGCATCAATCAGCTGGAAAAGAAAATGTACCAACATGCCCAGGATCTGGAGTTTGAGGAAGCCGCGCGAGTACGGGATGAAATATCCCAAATCCAGGAGAATGTAATGGGCATCAAAGAGGCGAAAGCGGTTTGACCTGGGGAGAGAAGGGCTTACTAGTCTTGTAACGTTAGGCCGCTTTCGGGTAAGGTAGCCCACCTCGTAGTTTGTGGTCAGGTACCTCATTTGACTGCAAAAACAGTTCAATAATAGTCGCGTAGCTCAGTTGGTTAGAGCACCACCTTGACATGGTGGGGGTCGCTAGTTCGAATCTAGTCGCGACTACCATTTTTTTCCTCCTTTAAAACTCAGATTCCTCCCGAGATTGCTTCCTTGCAAACCCCGTAAACAAGCCGTTTTCTGCACTTTCTAAAGTCTCCCTAACGCCCCGTTTCAGCTAAAGTTTTTGCCTCTGCGACCGCATATTTATGCGATAAAACGCAATTAATTGAGGAGTCTCCCATATCATCTGTTCATGGGCGGTTTCATGATAAATAACAATGAGTTAGTGATGTTCAGGTGGCGCGCCATAGCGTGATGAATCGCCACATGTCACAAACAAATCATACCGAAAACAGGAAATATTGAATGATCGCCACGAATTCCATGTCTTTTAGCAGCCGACTTTCGCTACGGGTGAAGGTCAATCTCACGATTGTGAGCATTTTTTTACTGGTTCTCGCGTTGGTAACAACCTTTGCGGTTATCCATGAGCGTGACCGGTTAATGGATTTTGCTGAGCGTCAGGCTACGGAAATGACCACACTGTATTTCGATAGCCTTAATACCATGATGCTGACTGGCACCATGGATCAGCGCAGTATTTTGCGCCACAAAATGCTGGCACGAGATGAAATTATTGAGGCGCGGGTTATTCGTGGGCAGCCCGTTATTGGTCAATATGGTCCAGGTTACTCAGATGAAGTACCGCTTGATGATTATGACAACGAAGCCTTGCGTGGTAATCAGGTTACCTACATCAGCACAAAAGGAACTCAGCGCATGATAACGGTTATTACACCGTTTAAAGCGACTGAAAGTACGCGTGGTGTGAACTGTCTACAGTGCCATAACGTGCCAAGTGGTTCAGTCAATGGCGCCATTCGCATCAGTTATTCATTGTCGGAAATCGATGCAGCAGTTGAGGAAGAATTGTGGACAACACTGTGGACGAACCTGGTGTTGTTTTTGATTGGTTTGTTGTTGATTAACGCTTTTTTGAAGGCGTGGATTATTACGCCACTGGCTGAGTTAGGCAAAGTGCTGACTAAACGTTCCCAGGGTGATAGTGAAGTGCGTGCGAAGGTTGACCGGGCCGATGAGGTGGGTGGTCTTGCCGATGCGTTTAATACCATGGCGGATAATGTTAACGCAGGCCTGGAGCGTGAACACAATGCCGCGGTTGAACTTCAGCATAAGGTGGATCAATTGCTTGAAGCAGTTAATAAGGTTGCTGAGGGAGACTTCAGTGCCGAAATTAAACTGGAGGGTGAAGGAGCAATTGTTGACCTGGGTGAGAGCCTGCAGATCATGATTAGTTATATATCGCTTTCGACAGAACAAAAGAAGGAAGAAGTTGAAACATTGGAAAGAAAAGTTAACCAGATTTTAAATGTAGTGACATTGGCATCTGCGGGTGATCTTACCGGAGTTGTAGATATCGAAGGTGATGATGCGATAGGTAAACTGGCCAAAGGTGTGCAGGGCATGGTAAGCAGTCTTAATACGCTTGTGGCACAGGTGCAGCGTTCAGGTATACAGGTTACATCATCAGCAACTGAAATCGCTGCCACTGCAAAACAACAGGAAGCATCTCTTGCAGAACAGGCAGCGACGACCAACGAAATTACAGTAACCGCTACAGAAATCTCAGCAACGACTGCCGAGTTAACCAACACCATGGATGAGGTGGCAAAGGTTGCTGATCGCACCAGAATTTCAGCGGCGCGTGGGCATGAAGATCTTGAGCACATGGAAACGACCATGCAGCAAATCGTTGAGGCTGCAGTATCAATCGCATCCAAGTTTGAAATATTGAATGAAAAGGCACGCAATATAAATAGTGTTGTGACCACAATCACCAAAGTGGCGGATCAAACTAATTTGCTGTCACTTAATGCGGCAATCGAGGCTGAAAAAGCCGGCGAATACGGGCTTGGTTTTTCGGTAGTTGCGACAGAGATAAGAAGACTTGCCGATCAGACTGCAGTTGCGACGCTTGATATCGATCAAATGATTAAAGAAATGCAGACCGCGGTTTCTTCAGGTGTGTTAAGCATGGAAAAATTTACCGATCAGGTACGCCGAAGCTCGGAAGACGTTAACCAGGTTTCATCTCAGCTCGCAGTGATTATCGAAGATGTACAGGAATTTACCCCTCGATTTGAAAACGTACAGCAGGGTATGCATTTTCAGACCCAGGGCGCAAAACAGATAAAACAGGCAATGGTTCAGCTAAATGAGTCTGCTCAGCAGGCAGTGGTCTCAATTCGTCATTCCAATTCTGCTATTGACTCACTTAACGACGCAGCACAATCGTTGCAAAGTGGCGTTACAAAATTCCGCGTGAATAAGCCAGGCCAGTATTAATAGTAATGCAGTATGTAAAATTTAACCTGGATGAATTTCGCTATGTATTGTCGATTACAGATGTGATTGAAATTATTCCCTATGTAAAGTTAACGTCATTGCCCAATTTACCAGATTATCTGGCGGGGCTTTTCAATTACAGGGGGAGTTCTGTTCCTGTTATCGATTTATGCAGTTTATTTCTTAAAAGGCCATGCAATAAAAAACTCAGTACAAGAATTATTGTGGTTGAAGTGATAGGAAAAAATTCTGTGAAAAAAATGGTTGGCCTGATGGTGGAAAAGGCAACAGAAATAATAAAGGTAGAAGAGGATAGCTTTATGGATGCTGGTGTTTATGGAGATGATTTACCATATATAGGGCCAGTGATTGCGGATAGTGCAGGATTAATTTCACGTATACACCCCAGTGAAATATTTTTACAAATTGATAATGAAATATTGTTTCCCGCAGCCTGACGGCCATTTTATATTGATAAATTAACATCATGGCATTTGTGAAAATTAAAAATTTACTAAAAGAGACGATGGGTCTTAGTTCCGAATCAATTGGTGATTCAAGTATTGAGCGTGCCATAAACCACCGCAAGGATATTTTAAAGATAAACCATGCAAATTCTTATCTGTCGTTGTTAATGGAGAATGAGGATGAGCTGAATGAGTTGGTAGAAGAAGTCGTGGTGCCGGAAACCTGGTTTTTTAGAAATTTGGTGCCGTTTGAATCATTATCAGCATGTTTACCTGACTTGAATAAGAGAAAGAGTTTTAGTGGTGAAACATTAAAAATACTGAGCTTGCCCTGTTCTACTGGAGAGGAGCCTTATTCGATAGCTATAACGTTGCTGGAAAACGGTTTCAAAGAAGATCATTTCCAGATAGATGCCCAGGATATTAGTAAACGTGCATTAAAGAAAGCCAGGCGAGCAATTTATGGGAAACATTCTTTTAGAGAGGCAGGCAGGATTGATGTCGAAAAATATTTTCGTAAAACACGTTCAGGTCTTCAGCTTTTACCCGTGGTTCGTGACCGGGTGAGTTTTATTCAGTCAAACATAATAAAAAATATGATTATGCCGGGACCTGAGTATTACGACGTAATATTCTGTAGAAATTTACTCATCTATTTTGACCGTAAAACACAAAAAGAAACACTTGAAAAACTGCATTTCATGCTAAAGCCTGGAGGAACTCTTTTTGTGGGGCATGCAGAGACATCAGAAGTAGAAAAACAATATTTTACAAAAATTGACGCGCCTAAATCATTTGCGTACAGGAAAAAGAAACTTGGTATAAATCAGAACTTGTCAGATGGAAAAAACCATACGAATCAGCTGATGGCGATTTATGAAAATCTGGTGGAAATCACACAAAAGGATGTCGCTTTATCCAGAAAAATAAATCACTCTGGGAGAAATAAAAATACAGAGGGAGTAAGTGTCAAACACGTAAAAGAAATATCTATTTTAAGCCATGTTGAGGAGTTGATTGAAAAGGGTCGTCTGAGTGATGCCTCGTCATTGTGCGAGAAACAATTAAAGGAATCCCCTGATAATGCCCAGGCTTATTATTATTTGGGATTGATTAGTAAAATGGAAGGCAGCGTCGGGGCAGCGGAACTGTTGCTAAAAAAATCAGTATATTTGGACCCTGATCATCATAAAGCATTGAGTTTATTTTGTTTGCTCGCAGGAAGGCGAGGCGATGAAGATCTGGCTGAATCGTTACGAAGGCGTGAAGAAAGAGCGCGGAAAAGAACTAAAGCAATTTAAAAACACATTAAAGATGGCATGTATTAATTGACGCTGTGATAAATAGTGAAAAAACGAACCACAAAAAATAATAAAAATGATAACTGCTGGAGCACTATCGGTGTTTGGGGTAATGCACAGGAAAAATGTGATCGACTTGGTGAGGTTATTCATTGTAGGAATTGTGATGTTTTTTTAATGGCAGGAAGAGGGGTTTTCGAAAGTAGGCCTCCGGTGGGGTATCTCACTCAGTGGCAAAAAGAAATATCAATTAAAAAAGAAGAAAGAAAAAAAGGTGACATTGGTGTCATGGTGTTTCGGTTGGGAAAAGAGTGGCTTGCTTTGCCCGTTGAATACTTGCAGGAAATTGTTGAAGAGAAAAAAGTGCACAAAATTCCACATAATGAAGGGGTTTATATTCTTGGAATAGTCAATATCGGCGGTGAAGTTAATACATGTTATTCATTGATGAACTTGCTGGAAATAGATGAAAATACCGATAAGAATGACTCACAACTACGGCGATTAATCGTCATGGTTGTTAACGGCGACAGGTTTGTTTTGCCTGTATGCGAGATTAGTGGATTGGCTAGGTATTCCTCCTCCGATCTTTTGCCTGCGCCGGCTACGTTGGGCGAAAAGATGGGCACCTACCTCGTTGGTATGTTTCAGGTTGAAAATCATCAGGTTGCCGCGTTGAACGTTGAACAAATATACCGTGGTTTTGAAGGTATAGCGGTATGAGCCAGATAAGTGGTGATCTCGGTGATTTGTCCATGTTCGATCTTTTCCGACTCGAAGTGGAAAGCCAGTCAATATTGCTCAATAAAAATTTGCTGGATCTTGAAGATGATGCTTCATCGGAAAGCCTGCTTGAGTCGCTTATGCGGGCTTCCCATTCCCTGAAGGGTGCAGCTCGAATGGTTGGTGTTGATGCTGTCGTAAAAATTTCCCATGTAATGGAAGATTGTTTTGTATCGGCGCAAAAAAATGAAATAGTGATCACAAAAACTCACATAGATCATTTGTTGAAATCAGTTGATTTGATCGACATTATTTCTAAAGTTGACGAGGATTTGCAAAAGCAGTGGTATATAGAAAACAGCCAGGAAGTTAATGATATTGTTGAAGGGTTTTCTGAATTATCAAATGAAGAAGGAAAATCTGCGTCAAAAACTAAATCGACCAAATCCCCTGCAGTAACGCCTGAGTCTAAAGATAACAAAACATCGTTAAAGAATAAAAAATTAGATGTATCCAGTTTGCAAAGTACTGTAACAGGATCTGCAGACGATCGTACTCTTAGAATCGATGCAGATCGTATGTCACGAATCTTGGGAATGGCGAGTGAGTTGTTGGTTGAAACTCGAGGTGTTAGCAAATTTTCCGATTCCCTGAACTTGCTTAAGCACCGCCAGGATGAATTGATGATCCTGCTTGGTCGTTGGCGTGATGAGGTTGAAGCAAGCAGTGGCACTAGTGGCCGTGAGTATGAGCAGGTATCGATTCAGCGACTGGATGAATGCCGAAGCATGTTGATTGATCATTTATCATCACTTGACCATTACGACAGGCGCACAACAAACTTAACCAATAAATTATACAACGAAGTAGCGGGAAGCCGTATGCGGCCATTTTCTGATGGTCTGGTAGGGTTTAAGAGAATGGTTAGAGATCTCTCGCGTGATTTAAATAAAGAAGTTAGTTTAAATATTGCTGGGATGGACACACCGGTCGACCGAGATGTATTAGAGAAAATTAAAGCCCCACTAAACCATCTGCTCAGAAATGCTGTTGATCATGGCATTGAATCAATGGGTGTACGTGCAGAAAACAATAAACCTCAGAAGGCAACTGTGAGTTTATCTGCGACTCATGGTGCAGGGATGTTGCGTATAACAGTAAAAGATGACGGTGGTGGAATCAATCTTGATAGATTAAAAAAGAAATTGATTGACAAAGGTTTGGTTGATAAAAAAATGATCTCAGAACTTGAGGAACCGGAATTACTTGAATTCCTTTTTCTACCCGATTTTTCTACACGTGATGAAGTTACCGAAATTTCAGGTCGTGGCGTTGGTCTTGATGTGGTTCGGGATATGGTCCGTGAACTTGGAGGCACGGTGTCAGTTGAAACGACATTGGGCCAGGGTACAAAATTTACGTTACAGTTACCGTTAACCCTTTCAGTCATATCTGCTCTCCTGGTTAACGTAGCTGATGAGCCCTACGCGTTTCCCCTGGTCAGGGTTGACCGAATTTTACGTGTACCCGCAAAAGATATTGAAGTAATAGAAGGCCGACAATATGTACGCTATGGCCTCGATAATATTGGCCTGGTGTCTTGTGCTCAAATCCTTGGGTTTGATGTGCCAGATATTGAAGCTGAAGAATTAACCATTGTTGTTGTTAGCGATCGTCTTGATCGTTATGGAGTCGTTGTAGATCAATTTATTGGGCAGCGGCAGCTTTCAGTACAAGCGCTTGATGCCCGCCTTGGTAAAGTGCCAGATGTCAGTTCAACTGCCTTAATGGAGGATGGTTCACCATTATTTGTTCTCGATATTGATGATCTGGTTCGCAGTATTGATCACATCGTTCGTGGAGGACGTTTAGGTAATGTTTATCAGGCGGCACAAGACAAGATTCAGTCAGAACGTAAACGGGTTTTGGTAATTGATGACTCATTGACGATTCGTGAGGTTGAACGGGATTTGCTCGAGTCTAGAGGGTACCACGTTGATGTTGCTGTCGATGGTATGGATGGCTGGAACGCCGTTCGGACATCGCATTATGATCTGGTGATTACTGATATTGATATGCCAAGAATGGATGGGATTGAGCTTGTTCATGCAATAAAACAGGACTTACACCTCAAATCGACACCCGTGATGATCGTTTCCTATAAAGACAGGCAGGAAGATCGACAACGTGGTCTGGAGGCAGGGGCAGACTATTATCTGACAAAGGGCAGTTTTCAGGACGAAACATTAATAGAAGCCGTTATCGACCTGATTGGCGAGGTGAACGAATGAGAGTCGCCATAGTCAATGATATGCCAATGGCGGTAGAAGGGTTAAGGCGCGCACTTCTGGCAAGTGGCGACAATCAGGTGGCCTGGACGGCATGGAATGGTGCCGAAGCCGTAAAACATTGCGCCGAGGATGTGCCCGATCTTATTTTGATGGATCTCATTATGCCGGAAATGGGGGGAGTGGAGGCAACAGAAATAATAATGCAATCCACGCCTTGTCCGATATTAATAGTAACAGCCTCTGTGGGAATGAATTCAGGTCTTGTATTCGAGGCCATGGGCAAAGGTGCTATTGATGCAATCAGTACCCCCTTGTTTGGTGGCAGTGAGTTTAGTGGTACTGATGAATCTGGCGCTAATGAAACCTTGTCGCGTAAAGTCTCAATGATCGAGGTTTTAACGCAGCCAATTAAAAGTTCCCGTGGGTTACTTAAACAGGCTCCTTTGTCTGGAACAACAAGGGGACCAAAGCTCGTGGTTATTGGTTCATCATCAGGAGGACCAGAAGCTTTGGCGAAAGTCCTGAAAGGGCTTCCCGAAGATTTTCAGGCGGCTGTTGTGATTGTTCAGCATGTTGATGCTCAGTTTTCAGAAGGATTGGCGCATTGGCTGGACCAACAAACGCCCTTGAAAGTACGACTTGCAAAAGAAGGGGAGAAGCCCCGAAAAGGAGAGGTGTTGCTGGCGGGAACTGATGATCATCTGGTTATGAATGCAGATGGAACGCTTGGTTATCAGGCTGAACCAAAAAATATGCCTTACCGGCCTTCGGTGGATGTATTTTGGCATTCACTTTGCGATTATCAAACAGCTAACTTGACGGCAGTATTGCTCACGGGAATGGGCAAAGATGGTGCCCAGGGGATGCTTGAACTTAAGGAGCGAGGTGTGCATACCATTGCTCAAGATGAAAAAAGCTGCGCAGTGTTTGGTATGCCAAAAGCAGCTATTGATATAGATGCAGCAGTTGAAGTTCTAGCAATTGAGGAGATTTCTGGAGTGCTTCGTAAAAAATATAAATCAATGCTGCTCAGTCGGAGTGGAGAAATTTAAATTATGGAAAATAATAGAAAAATAAAACCTGTGGAAATAAAAGAGACTCAGGATTCTGGTTCAGATCAGAACAATTCGGTTGTTTTGTTGGTGGATGACCAGGTCATGGTCAGAGAATTAATTAGCCGTATGTTGGCAGACGAGCCTGATATTGAATTCCATTACTGTGGCAACCCAAAAGAAGCCGTGGCAATGGCGAAAAAAGTCAAACCCACCATTATTTTGCAAGATCTGATTATGCCTGAAGTTGATGGTTATACGCTGGTTGACGAATACAGAAAAAATGATGCAACAAAAAATATTCCGATCATTGTGTTATCGACAAAAGAGGAGCCTGAAGATAAAAGCCTGGCATTTGAACGTGGAGCAAATGATTATCTTTTGAAACCGCCTGAGAAAATTGAATTAATCGCTCGTATCCGGGCGCACTCAAGAGGTTATTTAACACAAATGAAACTGCTTCTTTTGCAGGCGGAATTAGAAGAAAGTAACGAAGAGTTAAAAAAATTAAGCAGCCTTGATGGATTAACCGGCATTGCAAACCGTCGCAGGCTTGATGAGTTTTTGCAAAATGAATGTTTACGATCAGCGCGTGACAACACCGTATTATCGTTTATCCTGATTGATATCGATTTTTTCAAACCATACAATGATAATTATGGACATCTTGCAGGTGATGGTTGTTTGCGCAAGGTTGCTACTGCGTTGAGTGAAATCGTTAATCGTCCTGCCGATTTGGTAGCACGTTATGGGGGTGAGGAGTTTGGTGTTATTTTACCCAATACCGACATTGACGGCGCTTCAAAACTTGCCGAATCTCTACTTAAAAAAATTAAAGCATTGGCTATACCGCATGAGCACTCTGAAGCTGGAAAAAACGTGACAATCAGCATTGGGGTCGCCAGTAAAGTGGCTTGCGAAGGTTCATCGCCAATGGATATTATTAATATGGCCGATGGGGCTTTGTATGAGGCCAAGGATGCTGGTCGAGATCAATATAAGGTCGCCAAAGAATAATGATTAGGATTGAATTAAGGAGTTTGCTCAGTTGCTAGTCTTGATGAAGTATTGGCAAGGATGTTCTGAGTAATACAAAGCGATGTTCTACGCCTTATTTTTTCCTGTCTGGTCTGAAATCTTGCGAGGTTCCTGATTTATGGCCAGGCTAGAATTCCTCTGATGGACCCATTGAATGTGCTTCCCAGAATTTATAGTTGTTAATTGCCGTTTTGGGGTGCCTGTGCAACGATGTATGGGTGATTTGTGAAGTGAGAAACAAGCCGCGAGATTATGACGTCCGTGTCCAGGCTCCTTAAGTGCATCAGGCTTTTCTCAT
This sequence comes from Gammaproteobacteria bacterium, assembly GCA_030613605.1. Lineage (GTDB taxonomy): Bacteria > Pseudomonadota > Gammaproteobacteria > SZUA-152 > SZUA-152 > SZUA-152. Next base: position 11,127 of record JAUWLO010000030.1, read on the forward strand.
TTCACCTGAGATAAAGAATAACTTAAAATTAAATATTCAGTAGGAAGTATTACACACCTATAATGTGCATTATTCCCATTATGGTTATAGTAGGAAATGGGCCTGCACGGGTAAGGAAACGCGTCTGATAGTCAGGGCCAGATCGGTTTTTCGCTTGAGATACCTGATTTTTTCTATCAGACAGTAAATGGGAGTGATTTAGGATGGTACTGGACAGAATTTCGTTATTTTCCGAATTATCGGCGTCGGATTTGGAGGCTGTCACCAAGCTGGCAGTCACGCGCAACTTTCCCAAAAACACTATGATCTTATGCGAGGGGGATCAATCTGATTCTCTATATGTCATTTTATCTGGCAAGGTGAAGGTATTTTTATCAGATGAAGAGGGCAAAGAGGTCACGCTGAACGTTCAGGGTGAGGGTGAATATTTCGGTGAATTGGCATTGTTAGATAGTGCGCCACGCTCTGCGTCGGTGGTAACCCTCGAAAAAACTCGGTTGGCGGTTATATCCAAATCGTCTTTTGAACAATGTATGGAAAAAAATCCGGGCATTCCTCTAAAAGTTAGTCGAGGTTTGGCTCGCAGGTTGCGCGAATTGAGTGAAAATGTCCGTAGCCTGGCGTTGATGGACGTATACGGTCGCGTAGCGCATACGTTGCTGGATATGTCTGAGGAGAGGGACGGCAAAAAAATTATTCCGCAAAAACTGACCCAGCGTGAAATTGCCAGCATGGTAGGCGCGTCAAGAGAAATGGTGAGTCGAATCCTGCGGGATCTTTCTATCGGTGGTTATATCACTATCGAGAAAAAAATCATTACCATTAACGAACGTTTACCGGCAGCCTGGTAAATATGCCGATCTTGTTTGTGTTGCTGGCATTGATGCCGGCCATTGCGATGTCAGACCAGCACGAAGATTCCGATGGCGATGGCCTGACTGATCTTGAAGAGGCCCGAATTTATCGTACAGATCCACAATTATCGGATACTGATCTTGACGGCCTGGCTGATGGTCTCGAGGTGAATCAATACTGGACGCTTCCATTGATCGCCGATACCGATGGCGATGGTTTTCTGGATGGTATTGAGGTGCGTTTGGGCTCTGATCCCACGGAGGCAGGCAGCCAGCCGGATCCCAAAAATCCCAAATCAGATGATCTTGATGGTGATGGGCTTTCCAATAATGAGGAGCTTGAGCTGGGTTCTAACCCCCAACATTTCGATAGTGATTTTGATGGTCTGGGTGATGGCGCTGAAATCCATACCTATTTCACTGACCCGATGCTGGTCGATTCGGATGGTGACGGGATGTGGGATGGCGATGAGGTAAAGGCAGGCACCGACCCGGGAAATGCGGAAAATCCAGCACCGGGGCCTTCTGAATGACGGGGTTCATGGCTGGATTGACAGTACACTTTGCCAGATAAGCAGATATAGGCTACTGTTTCATAAGATGATTTTTTCCATCAAACTGTTCCAAATATTGGGCAGATCTATCGCTGTTTTGCTGGGCTCTATGGTTGGCTTCTGCAAAAAACTGCCTCAATGTGTTAGTGTACGCGGCTATTGATGTGCCTAAGCGGTAGATATAGGCTCATTGGTTGCCAGAAATGAAGATTAATAAATGTTTGTACGCTCGTGAGTAGATGTAGTGCGAGCACATGCATTGGATAATAAAAGTCATAACAATAATTAAGATTTGACTTTAAATATGCTTGGGAGAAGTGGTCACAATGGGATCAATCCAGAAAGAGAACGCGTCTGAAAATTCATCCAGACCCAATCAATTTTCACGTGAAGAGTTACTGACATGCTCTAGCGGTGAAATGTATGGGCCTGGTAATGCACAATTACCTTCGCCACCTATGTTGATGTGTGATCGTATAACACGTATTTCCGAAACAGGCGGTGCTTACGGTAAGGGTGAAATTATCGCTGAACTGGATATAACGCCAGACTTATGGTGTTTTGAATGCCATTTTCCGGGAGATCCTGTTATGCCGGGTTGTCTGGGTATAGATGCGATGTGGCAGCTGGTTGGATTTTATCTGGGATGGATGGGAGGGCCTGGTCGTGGTCGTGCACTGGGTGCTGGCGAGGTCAAATTCTTCGGCCAGGTTACGCCGAAAAATAAAAAAGTTACTTACCGTATCGATATGAAACGCGTCATTCTACGCAAACTGGTTATGGGTATAGCAGACGCTGTAATGGAGGTTGATGGTAGGGAAATCTATAGCGCCAAAGATTTGCGAGTTGGCTTGTTTACATCAACAGAAGATTTCTGAGGGTTTTTAACGTGAGACGTGTCGTTGTCACCGGTTTAGGTATTGTTTCCAGTATTGGGAATAATAAACAGGAAGTATCCGACTCTTTGAAAGAAGGGCGTTCGGGCATTAGCTTTAGCCAGGAATATGCTGATCTTGGGTTTCGTAGCCATGTTCATGGCGCTATAAACATTGATACTGCCGAATTAATTGATCGTAAGATAAAGCGTTTTATGGGCGATGCGGCGGCTTTTAATTATCTTGCCATGAAAGAAGCAGTAGATGATGCTGGACTTAATGAAGACGAGATATCCAATCCTCGTACTGGTTTGATCGTCGGTTCCGGGGGAGCTTCTACCGAGAACACGGTTTTAGCTGCGGATATATTACGCTCCAAAGGTTTGCGCAAGGTAGGCCCCTTTATGGTGCCTCGCACAATGGGTAGTACAACATCTGCCTGTCTTGGTACGGCATTCAAAGTAAAAGGTGTGAGTTACTCAATCAGCTCTGCCTGTTCAACCAGTGCACACTGTATTGGTAATGCCTATGAGCTTATCCAGATGGGTAAGCAAGATCGAATGTTCGCAGGTGGCGCTGAAGAATTACATTGGACCCAAACGGTATTGTTTGACGCCATGGGTGCATTGTCTTCCAAGTACAATGAGACGCCTGAGAAAGCGTCCCGTGCCTATGATGCTAACAGAGATGGTTTCGTTATCTCAGGTGGCGGTGGTCTTCTGGTGCTGGAAGAACTCGAACATGCAAAAAAACGTGGTGCAAAAATATATGCTGAATTGGTAGGTTATGGTGCTACCTGCGATGGTTATGACATGGTGCAACCATCCGGTGAGGGCGCGGTTCGCTGTATGCAACAGGCCATGTCGACAGTGGACGGCTCGATTGATTACATCAATGCCCATGGCACCAGTACACCGGTTGGTGATACGCGAGAGTTAGG
>JAUWLO010000222.1 GCA_030613605.1 Gammaproteobacteria bacterium
AGTGATTTCAGTGAAGGTGTCACCGTACAGCGTGAGACCGATGACATCACTGGTATGACCAGTCTGGTGGTTATTGATCCTAAGCAGCGCAGTACGACTGCCAAGGATTTACGTCCGATGGTGAAGCTGGTGGACGAAAAGGGCGAGGATTTATCCATCGCGGGTACCGATATTCCGGCTCACTACGTGTTGCCGGCAGGCGCCATCGTTAATATGGAAGATGGAGCCAAGGTGAATGTGGGTGACTTTATTGCCCGTATCCAGCAGGAATCTTCCAAGACTCGTGATATCACCGGTGGTCTGCCGCGTGTTGCTGAACTCTTTGAAGCTCGTAAGCCAAAAGAGCCCTGCATCATGGCGGAAATCTCCGGAATTGTTTCCTTTGGCAAAGAAACCAAGGGTAAGCAGCGTCTGGTGATTACCCCGAATGAAGGCGATCATTACGAAGCATTGATTCCTAAATGGCGCCATATCACCGCCTTTGAAGGTGAGCATGTGGATAAAGGCGAGGTTATTGCTGATGGTGCGCCGGATCCACACGATATTCTTCGTTTGAGGGGGATTTCTACGCTGGCGACCTATATCGCCAATGAAGTGCAGGAGGTATATCGCCTGCAGGGTGTGAAAATCAACGACAAACATATTGAAGTGATATGTCGTCAAATGTTACGTCGGGCTGAAATTAAGAATGGTGGCGATACCAAGTTACTTCGAGGTGAACAGCTTGAGAGAGTTCGTATTCTTGAAGAAAATGAAAGGGTTGAGGCAGAGGGTAAGGTTCCGGCAACTTATATGCCTTTGTTGCTGGGTATTACCAAGGCTTCTTTGTCCACAGAGTCATTTATTTCTGCGGCTTCCTTCCAGGAAACCACTCGTGTTCTTACCGAAGCATCGGTGTGCGGCAAAGTGGACAGGCTGCGTGGTTTGAAGGAGAACGTTATTGTGGGACGTCTGATTCCGGCTGGTACCGGGCTGGCATTCCATGAGGAACGCCGTCGCAAGGCTGCTGAAGAGGCAGAAGCTGAGGCGGCTGCTGCAGCTGAAGCCCAGCGTATGGCCGACGAATTGCTGGCTTTAGGTAGCCGTTCCAAGGATGCGGAAGGCACGGAAGGCGCGGAAGGCGCGGAAGAAGTGGTGAGTTAATTATCACGCAGGCCAGCTACAGGCTTGACAGCCCAGTGGCATGCGCCTAAAATTCGCGCTCCTTATATCAGGCGGGGGTTTCCCCGCCTGTTGTTTTATGTAGCGGTTGTCCTTCTCTCCTTTATAGAGAAGAGAAGATTTGGAGTGCTTAAATGCCAACGGTTAACCAGTTGGTCCGCAAGGGCCGCAAAAAACAAATTGTAAAAAGTAATGTGCCAGCCCTTGAGGCGTGCCCGCAAAAACGAGGCGTGTGCACACGTGTTTATACCACCACACCGAAAAAGCCGAACTCGGCTTTACGTAAGGTTGCTCGTGTACGTTTGACCAATGGTCAGGAAGTCACGACCTACATCGGCGGTGAAGGTCATAACCTTCAGGAACACTCGGTGATTTTGATCCGTGGTGGTCGTGTAAAGGATTTACCTGGTGTGCGGTATCACACAGTGCGCGGCAGTCTGGATACGTCAGGCGTATCAGATCGTCGCCAGGGTCGTTCCAAGTACGGTGCCAAGCGACCTAAGTCATAGACGCACAAGTTTACGTAAGTTTTTAATAGAAAATTGATGATCAGGATCGAATAAAGAGATGGCAAGAAGAAGAGCGATAGCAAAACGCACGATACTCCCAGATCCCAAATTTAAGGATCTGGTAGTGGCTAAATTCGTCAATATGTTGATGAAGGATGGCAAGAAATCGGTGGCGGAAAAAGTAGTATACGGCGCGCTGGATCAGGTGGTCGATAAGACCAAGGCCGATCCTTTGGAAGCCCTGACCAAGGCTCTGGATAATGTGCGCCCGATGGTAGAGGTTAAATCCCGCCGTGTGGGTGGTGCGACTTATCAGGTGCCTGTTGAAGTTCGTGCAGAACGTCGCAACACGCTGGCAATGCGCTGGGTAATCGATGCTGCACGTAAGCGCAGTGAAAAGTCCATGGATCGACGCCTGGCAGGCGAGATTATGGATGCAGTCGAAAGCCGCGGTGCAGCTGTGAAAAAACGTGAAGATGTCCACCGTATGGCAGATGCCAATAAGGCCTTCTCTCACTATCGTTGGTAAAGAGGCGTTGGTAACTTTTTGCTAGAGCGAATTTTGGTAGTACGGATGATAGTTAACGGTTAGTAATAAATTGTAGCGGAAAGATAGAGATCGTAAGCAAGTGGCACGTCAGACACCCATCGATCACTATCGCAATATTGGCATCATGGCCCATATTGACGCAGGTAAGACAACAACGACTGAACGCGTTTTGTTTTACACCGGGGTGTCACACAAGATTGGTGAGGTTCATGATGGCGCAGCTACCATGGACTGGATGGAGCAGGAGCAGGAGCGCGGTATAACCATCACTTCTGCGGCAACCACTTGTTTTTGGAGTGGGATGGATAAGCAGTTTCCGAAGCATCGTATCAATATTATCGATACGCCCGGACACGTAGATTTTACCATCGAAGTGGAACGATCACTTCGAGTGCTTGACGGAGCATGTGCAGTATTTTGCGCCGTTGGTGGTGTAGAGCCCCAGTCAGAGACTGTGTGGCGACAAGCAAATAAGTATCAGGTGCCACGGTTGGCATTTGTGAACAAGATGGATCGCCAGGGCGCAGATTTTTTGCGTGTAGTAGGGCAGATCAAAGAACGTCTGGGCTCAAACCCGGTTCCAATGCAGCTTAATATTGGTGCAGAAGAAGAGTTCGAAGGTGTGATTGATCTGGTTCGCATGAAAGCGATTTACTGGAATGAAGAAGACCGTGGTGTGACGTATGAGTCCCGCGAGATTCCAGCCGAATTATTGGCCCAGGCTGAAGAACTGCGCGAACAGATGGTTGAGTCTGCTGCAGAGGCCAACGAAGAATTAATGGAGACTTACCTGGAAACGGGTGAACTTTCCGAAGAAGAGATTAAGCAGGGCATTCGCCTGCAGACGTTGGCGAATGAAGTGGTTCCTTGTTTTTGCGGTAGTGCATTCAAAAACAAGGGTGTGCAGGCAATGTTGGATGCGGTGGTTGAATATATGCCATCGCCTGTTGATGTCCCGGCCATCAAGGGTGTGCTGGATGACAAAGACGAAACGGCCGTGGAGCGTCATGCATCAGATAACGAACCGTTTTCAGCATTGGCCTTTAAGATTGCGACCGATTCTTTTGTCGGCACTTTGACTTTCTTTCGTGTGTATTCCGGAGTAGTCAAAACGGGTGATTCAGTATTCAACCCGGTGAAAGGTAAAAAAGAGCGTTTTGGGCGCATTGTGCAAATGCATGCCAACTCGCGAGACGAGATTAAACAAGTTCGCGCCGGTGACATTGCCGCTGCTGTCGGACTAAAGGACGGCACCACGGGTGACACGCGGTGTGATTTGAGTCAGCACATTACTCTGGAACGAATGGAGTTTCCTGAGCCGGTTATTTCGGTAGCCATTGAGCCCAGGACTCTGGCGGACCAGGAAAAAA
>JAUWLO010000124.1 GCA_030613605.1 Gammaproteobacteria bacterium
TTGGTAAGCTTCCAGCGAACCAATACAGCCTCGAAGTTGCCCAGCCATTTTTAAAGTAACGAAACTGGCTCCCGTGTTTTGTAACGGGGTGGGATAACGGGAAGTCTCGATTGGTAAATGTTTGCCATGTTTGAGCCCATATTCCACAGCCTCTAATGCGATTTGCCGTAACAAGATGTGTTCTTCCTCACACAGGCCGGTGCCTGGTTCGGTATTTGGTGCGGTGTCAGTGGAAGACATAGGCCCCATACCCCACGACGCTATCTTTAGAGCCCGCGGTGTCACCAGAGTTTCGCAGGTCTATGGTCTCTGCCTGCAGGCCTATTTTTCGGGCCAGGTGCAGCAATCCTGAAACCGGGACGCAGCCGCAGGCATTTTCGGAGTGAATATCTTCCAGCTGGAGTTTTTCTATCGCTTTTGATGTGGCGCTGTCCATGCGCTGGGCCGTAGCGTAGTCGTGGTAATGGCTAAGGTCTGAGCTAATGACGATGAGTGTTTCCGGCCCTCCCCACAAACGTTCCAGCACTTCGGATACCTCGTCAGGTCGTGCACTACCTACCACTAGTGGCACCAGTTTGAAGTCATCCAGCACCTCAAGCAAAAAGGGCAGGTGGACCTCAAGGCTATGTTCCATGCTGTGGGCTTCGTCCAGACGATGAACCTGGGGTAAATCGGCAATGGAGTTAATGGCATCGCGGTCGAGTTTTACCGGGCCCAAAGGGGTGTCGAACTGGTCTACACTGCTAATAGCAAGCCCCAAAAGGGCTACCCGGTGGGATGGCCCCAGCAGTATCACGCGCTTGATTCGGTCGTGGACTGGCAACAACCGGGCATAGGCGCTGGCGGCTATCGGGCCGGAATAGACGTAACCCGCATGGGGGACAATGATGGCCTTGGGGATGTTGTCGTTATCAGAACTGGCGGCATGTTGCAGGTATTGAGCCATCATGCCGTGCAATTCCTGTGGGTCAGCGGGATAAAACATGCCGGCAACGGCGGGTGGTCGGGTCGTTGTTTTGTTGGTCGAACGGGTTGTAGCCATGTCGTTTAATCCCCATTAACTATACTGAAAGTATAGAACGTCACAGCTAGAACGTCACAGGATCAAGGGAGACAAAAATGACAACAGCGCAACAGTCGCCGCAGAAATCGCCAACGGTGGTAACGGCCCGCTACTGGCATCGATTGGACGATGGCCGGCTGCAATGTGATCTTTGTCCTCGCTTTTGCAAACTGCACGAGGATCAGCAGGGCCTGTGCTTTGTGCGGGCCCGGCAGGGGGACGAAATTGTACTGACCACCTACGGCCGGTCCAGCGGTTTCTGCGTGGATCCCATTGAGAAAAAACCCCTTAATCATTTTTTACCGGGTACCTCGGTGCTGTCGTTTGGCACTGCCGGCTGTAACCTGGCCTGCAAGTTTTGCCAGAACTGGGACATGAGTAAATCACGCGAGATGGATACGCTCGCAGACAGCGCTGCCCCGGAAACCCTGGCGCGTGCCGCCAGGGAGCGCGGTGGTAGTAGCGTGGCCTATACCTACAACGACCCGGTTATTTTCCTGGAGTACGCCGTGGACGTGGCCAAAGAGTGTCGCAAACTGGGCATCAAGAACGTGGCTGTAACCGCAGGCTATATTTGTGAAGAGCCGCGCAAAGAATTCTTTCAGGACATGGATGCCGCCAATGTTGACCTCAAGGCCTTTACTGAGGATTTTTATCGCAAAATTACGGGCAGTCATTTACAGCCAGTACTGGATACCTTGCGTTATCTCAAACACGAGACCGATGTATGGATTGAAACCACCACCTTATTGATTCCGGGTAAAAATGACTCACCCGAAGAAATCGATGAAATGACCCGTTGGGTGGTGAAAGAACTGGGTCCCGATGTGCCCATGCATTTCACTGCCTTTCATCCTGAATGGAAAATGATGGATACACCCTCAACACCGCCCGAAACGCTTACCCGTGCTCGTGAGATCGCCATGAAAAATGGCGTACGTTACGCCTACACAGGAAATGTGCACGACAAAGCAGGCGACAGCACCTATTGCCACCAGTGTGGCACTACGCTGATAGGGCGTGACTGGTATGTGTTATCCGACTGGAATTTAACCAACGATGGTCATTGCAAGAGTTGTGGTACACAGTGTGCGGGCGTGTTTGATGGTCCACCGGGGGAGTGGGGAGCGCGTCGTATGCCGGTTCGGTTGAGTGAGTTTGCGATGGAAAATGCGATGGGTGAGTAATGGAAACGAAAAAACAGGTAAAATAGTGTTAGATTAAAAACCGCTATTAAAATCTTTATATAAAAAACTAGAGCTGGAAGTTGTTAAGTGCCTTATGAATCTGTTTGAATCAGCCCGCCAATGTTTATTGCTTTGTGATCCTGAAGAAAAAGTAACGACCTCCAGAAGAATCGCTCAACAATGGCGGGCTGGAGAGATCTCACTGCCCCGGGAGGGAGAGGGGGAAGTGGGACCCATCGCTCAGCCGGGACACCCTGATAAACCCCGCCTTGTGGCTCCTCGTGATTTGCATCGAAGGAGTCTGCACACTCCCGAAGGTCATGCAGCCCTCATTCACTCCATTGCTCACATTGAATTCAATGCCATTAACCTGGCCTGGGATGCGGTGTACCGTTTTCGGGAGTTGCCCGAACAGTTCTATGATGACTGGGTGAAAGTGGCAGATGAAGAGGCTTACCATTTTACGTTGGTGCGGGATCACCTCAATACTCTGGGTTTTGAGTACGGTGATTTCGATGCCCATAACGGCCTGTGGGAAATGGCGGTTAAAACAGCGCATGATCCACTGATCCGCATGGCGTTAGTGCCCCGTGTACTGGAGGCGCGTGGTCTGGATGTAACCCCGGGTATCATGAAAAAGTTACGTGATTTTGGCGATCATGCGGCGGTTGATGTATTGGAGATTATCTTACGGGACGAGATCGGCCATGTGGAAATCGGTTCTCGCTGGTTTCGATATTTGTGCGAACAACGGAAGATGGAACCGGAGCAGACATTTCAGTGTCTGTTAGAGGAATATATGAAAGGTGGCAACAATATTGGAAAGGGCCCATTGCATCGCAGTGCAAGACTGGCCGCAGGTTTTACTGAAGCAGAACTTAATTATCTGGAAGGAATTGGTTGATGATATATAGCGTTAACAAAAAAATAGTTCATATCATTATGGTTGTGAGTGCGTTGCTCTGGTTGGGCGCATGTGCAACGGGTACCCCTGGTGCGGGGGAGGCTGCTGGCCGTAACGGGCAGCAATCTTCTCCTGAAAATCAAAAAAATATGGGTACCATGTTGATATTTTCTGAACGAGAAGCGGGTTCAGAATCATTTACCACCCGCATATTTGTTAATTCAGAATATATGCACATGTCTGACAGCCTTTCTCCGGCAGATTTTGTTTTATTTAACCGCGCCGAACGCACCATTTACAATGTTACCCGGGATGAAAAATCCATATTGGTTATTCGGGATAGGCCTCATAACATTAAGCCGCCCATTGAAATAAAATACGAAGAAGTATCTCAACCATCAAGTGCAATACCTAGAATAAATGGTCGTCAGGCAACTCATTACCAATATTTGGCCAATGAAAAACGTTGTTATGACGCCGTTGTTATAGGCGGGGATTTTATGCCGGATGTATTGGCTGCATTACGTGAATTCAGGCAAGTGCTAGCAAATGAGCAAGCCAGCTCAGTGAATAATGTGCCAAAAGAAATGATGGATGCCTGTGATATGGCGGTAAATGTTTTTCATGCAACAAAACACATGGATCACGGCTTGCCTATTCGTGAATGGAATACAAGAGGTTATCAGCGATTCCTGAAAGACTATCGTGAAAATATTCCTGCTCCAGATAGCGCTTTTATATTACCCAAAGATTATGAGCAGTACACTATGTCAGATGCGCCGCCGCTTGGAGGGCGTTAATTGTTTGGTGAAAAGTGTGGATATAAGTTGGTTCGACTTAAGAGGAAGGAGTTAACTCGTAACCATCGGCGTCAACTTTTAACAGGCTTGTCTGGCTATACCAATCACCCAGTACAATTCGTTTTACGGTTTTGTTATCAATAACAAGTTCGTGAACGGCCGGCCGATGTGTGTGGCCATGAATGATTTGTAATATTCTGTGCTGGCGAAACATTTTTTCAACGGCTTGTGGATTAACATCCATGATGACTTCCGATTTTTCGCTAGTGCGTTTGATGCTTTCCTGGCGCGCATGCTTGCTAATGGCTAAACGTTCTTCAGCCGGCTTGTCCAGAAAGTCTGATTGCCATGCAGGGTCACGCACCTGCGAGCGAAACTGCTGATAATCCACATCGTCCGTGCATAAAGTATCACCATGCATGAGTAATGTAGACGTGCCATAAAGATTAATTGTTGTGGGATCGTTTAATAAAGTGCAGCCGGATGATTTCTCGAACTTTTTACCCATCAGAAAATCACGATTGCCTGCCATAACAAACACGGGAACCCCGCTTGCTGTCAGAGCACTTAGGTCAGCGATAACCGGTTCCATGTCAGAAGGCACGGCATCATCACCAATCCAAACTTCAAATAAATCACCCAGTATGTAAAGTGCTTCTGCCTGAGTGGCCTGGTCGTGAAGAAAATCACGGAATAGTTTGATAATGTCCGGGCGTTCCCCCGAGAGGTGTAAGTCAGAGATAAAATACGTAAACAAGACTTAGGTTCTCGGGGAAAGTTGCAGCATTCTTTTATAAGAAGTAATTAGAAGTAGCGTTTAATCAAACAATTGTATCGAATAAAAGGATTACCCAATAATTTCTGCTTTTTCAATAACGATGTCTTCTGCCGGCACATCCTGGTGGCCAGCACGAGTTGTCGTTGGTTTACCTTTCATTTCATTAACGACGTCCATACCGTCAACCACTTTTCCAAATACACAATAACCCCAACCTTGTGTAGTGGGGGCGCTGTGATCGAGGAAAGCGTTGTCTGCAACGTTGATGAAGAATTGTGACGTGGCTGAATGAGGATCATTGGTGCGTGCCATGCAAAGTGTGCCAATAACATTTTTTAAACTATTGTTAGCCTCATTTTCAATGGGTGCGCGGGTCTCTTTTTGGGACATGTCTGGCAACATGCCGCCGCCCTGAACCATAAAGTTGTCGATCACACGATGAAAAATGGTGCCGTCGAAGTGGCCGTCTTTCACATACTGTTCAAAATTGGCTGCGCTTTTGGGAGCATTGTCATAATCGAGTTCGATGTCAATGTTGCCTAATGAAGTTGTCATACGAATCATGTTCGGTTTTCCTTACTTATCTTAAAATAAAAATAATCAATTACTGTGTGACTGCTGTAGGAGAAGCAGTCGTAGTATCAGTTGCGTTAGCCGCACCTTCCAGCGCGGCTGACTGAATAACAATGGCTGTGCGTGGCACATCTTTTCTGAAGGGCCCGCCACTGCCAGTCGGTGTGCGTCGCATGGCGTCTACCACGTCCAAACCTTCTACGACCTTACCAAATACGGCATATCCCCAGCCACGTGGTGTGGGGGAGCGATGATCAAGAAAACCGTTATTGGATACGTTAATAAAAAACTGTGCTGTTGCAGAATGGGGGTCATTAGTGCGGGCCATGGCAACGGTGCCATTCAGATTTTTCAGGCCGTTGTTCGCCTCATTTTCTATGGGCGCACGTACGATTTTTTTCTGGAAGTCCTGAGTGAATCCGCCACCCTGAACCATGAAGCCATCAATCACCCGGTGGAAAATAGTGCCGTTATAAAAACCATCATTAACATAGGTGAGAAAGTTTTCGACCGACTTGGGTGCCTTGGCCTGGTTTAGCTCAATCACAATATCGCCCAGTGAGGTGACAAGACGCACGCGAGGCATGTTTTCGCCTGCATTGTCCTTATCAGCAGCAGCGAAAGACTGGCCTGTGGGCAGTGCTAGAGTGAGTGCCAGAATAGAGCAGGTCATGAAAAGTGGAATTAATATTTGATTTAGAGTGCGTTTCAGAGCGGGCATGCT
>JAUWLO010000104.1 GCA_030613605.1 Gammaproteobacteria bacterium
TCTTTGAGTAATCGTCCGGCACTAAACAGGGCTTGCTGTGGTGTGGCATAACTCATAAATGGCATATCCGCCATAATTAATGCTTTTTCACTTACACCACTGACGATGCGCGTGTGATATATCATGTCACCCAGGGTTACTGGCAAGGTGCTGTCCTGCCCCTGGATAACCATTCCCAGGGAATCACCCACCAATAAAATTTCAACACCGGCTTCTTCAAAGATGCGTGAAAAACTGGCGTCATACGCAGTGAGACAGGTGATTTTCTCACCTGCCTGTTTCATTTTACGAAGAGTGGTAACAGTAATGCGGCTCATATGGCCTCCGAGGCCTGCTAACTTCTAAAGATCATGCCCTATAAATCACGCACTTATAAATCAAAGGAGCCGGGATTAAAGTAATGGCGCCCCGTGCGCACTTTGCGCAGTTGTTCCACTAGTAAGTCGTAGTCCTGAACCTTGTCGACCAGATCAATGTCTGTGGCATTCACAATCAACAATGGCGTATCAGAATAGTAATAAAAGAAACGCGTATAGGCTTCCACTATTCGTTCCAGATAATTGGTTTCAATAAAACGTTCAAAATTACGGCCACGTTTTTTGACTCTATCCAGCAGGACTTCCACCGGCGCCTGTAAATAAATTACCAAATCCGGTTTTGGCGCATCCAGTGTCAGGTTGTTATAAATTTGTTCGTAAAGTCCCAGCTCGTCATCATCCAGAGTGAGCTGTGCAAATAGACGATCTTTTTCCAGCAAGAAATCGCCAATGCGTACCGGTGAAAACATATCCGATTGCCGCAGCTCCTGCATTTGGCGCGCACGTTGAAACAAAAAGAACAGTTGCGTCGGTAAAGCCGCATGACGAGGATTGCGATAGAAGCGTTCCAGAAAGGGATTTTCTTCCGCGTCTTCCAGTAACAGCTCACCCCCAAAGTCTTCCGCCAACCGTTTGGCGAGGCTGGTTTTACCAACTCCGATAGGGCCTTCAATTACGATATAACGGGGAATATCCACTGAATTCATGGTACGTCTAACTCAATTTCAGTTGCTGTTCTGTTGTTGTTAATGGGTCAATTTTTCCAGACTGCCGCGTTCACAGCGGCCTAATAATTCACTTAGCAGCCCTGCTCCCGGGATATCCAGGTCGGAGGCAATCTCCGCCAAAGGATACAGGACGAAGTTACGTTCATACAGCCCCGGATGCGGCACAGTGAGCTCGGGGCTTTCGATGATACGGCCATCATAGAGCAGGATATCCAGATCCAGGGTACGAGGCCCCCAGCGCTCGGCTCTAATTCGTTCGTGCAGGGCCTCTAAATGCTGGAGCTCACGCAATAAATCCTGTGGATTCAGCGCTGTATCCAGCTCTGCCACCGCATTAATGTAGTCTGGCTGATCCTCCGAGCCCGCCTCCAACACCCTGCTTTTGAGCATCATGGGAGCGCTGCGATACAAAGAGGAGTGGCGAAGGCATGTTGTTTGGAGCAGATCCCCCCGCTCCTCAATAGCCTGCCGAACCTGACTTTGAGGATCCGCAAGATTACTGCCAATTCCAATATAGGCAATCGCCATAAGAATCTTATTGAACTAAAAGTCTCATTAACAGAATCCTGACATTAATCCGATGAGGTATTATCTGTTTTTCTGCGACGTCGGCGGCGGCGTTTTTTACCCCCAACCGATGGCGCCTCACTGGCCATACTACCTCTGGTCACTTCGTCTGATTCCTGAAACTCTGTCCACCAGTCGCCCAGGGCTTTATATTCATCCTCACCAGATTCAATGCGCAATAACAGGAAATCATAGGCCGCACGAAAACGTGACATCTCCACCAACCGAGCTGCCCGCTTGCCATTGCGGCGTTTAAGCCGTGCCTGAAAAGCCCATATTTCACGAGACTGCAAACTAAACCGTTTGGGCACCGCGATATGCAAGGCTTGCAGTGACACCACTTCATCCCCAGCCTGTTGCAAAGCCTGAATTTCACTTAAGCCCTCTCCCTGCAAACGTTTGGCTCGAGAATGTACGGGCTCCCAAAGCAGCACCGCAAACAGAAAAGCCGGGGTAACAGGTTTACCCTCGGCTATACGAGCATCCGTATTTTCCAGCCCGCGCAAAATCATGGTGTGCGGAAAGTGATTTTCTGCTTCTGCCAGGCAGTCATCAGTCATGGGGAAGAGGTGGCGAAAAACATCATAATGGCGCAACAGTTCATAAGTGGCAACGGCATAACCTGACATGAACAGTTTGAGTATTTCATCAAACAAGCGGGCTGGCGGCACAGACTCCAGACGCTCGCTTAATTCAAAAATGGGTTTTTCACTATCCTTATGAATGCGAAAACCTAGCTTGGCAGCAAAACGTACGGCACGTAGCATACGCACCGGGTCTTCAATATAACGTTGTTCGGCATCACCGATGACACGTAATACACCAGCCTCAAGGTCTTCCATGCCCGAGGTATAATCCACCACGGAAAAGTCCTTAACGCTGTAGTAAAGGGAGTTGATAGTGAAATCCCGACGCCAGGCATCCTGTTCCAGGTTACCGTAAACATTGTCACGCAGAATCATGCCATCTTCAGCATGGGTTTCATCTGTGCCCTTTTCTTCATGGCCGCTGCGAAAAGTGGCAACTTCAATAATTTCACGACCAAAACGCACATGCACTAACTTGAACCGCCGGCCAATCAATCGACTATTACGAAACAAACCCGCTACTTCCTCCGGGTGCGCATCAGTGGCAATATCAAAATCTTTTGGCTCACGACCCAGCAACAGATCCCGTACCCCACCGCCTACCAGATAAGCCTCATAACCCGAAGACTTCAGGCGATAAAGAACCTTTAGCGCACTTTCACTAATATTTACGCGTGAGATAACGTGCTCTGGACGAGCAATGATCCGTGGTGACCCAGCAGTATTGATGACTTCATCAGACAAGAGTTTTACTCACAAAAAAGAGCGCCTTGAGCAATTCGTAAGGCCGCGTATAATAACATTTTTTTTACACTTCGGCTCGTCAGCAAGGGCCGCAAACTGTTTTAAATACGCTCCCTTCGTCTAGTGGTTAGGACACTGGCCTCTCACGCCGGCGACAGGGGTTCGAGTCCCCTAGGGAGCGCCATCTGATTCAATGTTTACCCGTTACTGAACAAAGGAGAAACAACCCAAAATGCGCCACTTAGCCCTACTGCCGCTCATGTCACTTTTTCTCGTCGTCGGCTGTTCTGATAATAAAGTTGAAGATCACGTCTGGAAAGAACAAACGGATACCATCGAAAAAGCGAAAGAGGTTGAGCAACTAATCCAAAATACTTTTCAGCAACAAAAACAAAACGTCGATGAGCAATCACGTTAATACCCGTTAATAAACCCCCAAAAACAGCCCAATAAAAAAGCCGGCAATGCCGGCTTTTTTATTTTCTACCTAATTAGATGTCTCTCAGAAGGGTATGTCATCATCAAAGTCATCAAAACCTCCAGCCGGTGCAGTGGCGGGCGCTTGATTTGAAGACTGATTAGAGGGCTGGTTGCTAGAAGCCTGGTTTGATGATGGTTTACTAAAGCCACCACCAGCTCCACCGCCGCCACCACGGCTATCAAGCATTTGCATTTCATTGGCGACAATTTCAGTGGTGTAACGATCGTTACCACTTTGATCCTGCCATTTGCGTGTCTGTAACTTGCCTTCGATATAAACCTTGGAACCTTTTTTTAGGTACTCGCCAGCAATTTCAGCCAGTCGACGGAAAAATACCACGCGATGCCATTCTGTTTTATCCACTTGCTCGCCGGTATTTTTATCTTTCCAGCTTTCGCTGGTGGCGACTGTTACATTTGTCACCGCGTTTCCATTGGGCATGAATTTCACTTCAGGGTCTTGTCCCAGATTGCCAATTAAAATTACTTTGTTAATGCCTCGTGCCATATTGGACTCCTCCCAAATACTTCAATATTTTAGTGCCAGCCATGTTGGCACTTATGTGTAATTTAGTGCCAGCCATGCTGGTAGAAAAAATCATAAGTGAGACTAAGAGTCTCACTAAACTTATGTGTAACAATTACTTTACTAATTCGTTTCTTTAACCGTGTCGGTATTTATTGCCTGTTCCGAAAACATATTTTCGATAGGTTCATCTTCTACAGAAAACGGTTTTAATGCTTCTCTGTCCAGCGCGTGCAAATCCACTTTAAGATAAGCCACGTTATCTTCCGGAATCACCACGGCCTCGGCAACGCCTGTGACTCGGGTCAACTCACCGACCATGTGTCTGGCCTGTTCTTCACTGACATCACCAATGCGAATCAGGTGGCTACTGAGATAACGCGGATTCTGCATGGTAACTGCCGCCAGAAACCATACTACGGCCATTCCGGCACAAAGCGCAAAAACGGTTTCCATGCCCACTGCGCCATATAACCAACCACCCAATGCACCACCGAAAAAAGCCCCAATAAACTGGGAACTTGAATATACACCCATGGCAGTGCCTTTGTTATCCGGATCGGCCGTCTTGGCAATCAGTGAAGGCAGTGTCGCTTCGAGTATGTTAAATGCCGTGAAAAAAATGAACAAACCAAACACCAGACCCGCAAGTGATTGATTAAAGGTCATAAAAATCAACTCAGCAATCACCAGAGTCACTACGGCAGCGCTGAAGATGCTTTTCATGCGGCGCTTTTTCTCTGCAATCACCACAAAGGGAATCATTAGCGCCATGGAAAACAACATCACTGGCAAATACACATACCAGTGGTGATCAATGGCCAGGCCGGCATTGTCCCGCAGGGCCAGCGGCAACGTCACAAAAGTGGCGGTAAGCATCATGTGCAGGGTCATTATACCGAAGTCCAGCCTCAGTAATTGCTTGTTAGCAATGACCTTTTTGAGCTGGCTGGCCACGGGCATGGCATCCCGGTGGAAGCGACTGTGCACCGGCCTGGGTACGACGAAATGCAAAACTCCCACTGCGATAATGGCCAATACGGCGGTAAGCCAAAAAATGCCATCAACCCCGATCCAGGTATTAAGCACCGGACCCATTACCAGCGAGAAGGCAAAAGCAGCACCAATGCTCATGCCAATAATGGCCATGGCACCAAGCCGGTTTTCCTCACGGGTGAGATCTGCCGTCAACGCCATTACCGCTGCCGCAATGGCGCCAGCACCTTGCAGGGCACGGCCAATAATGACACCGGACATGGAATCCGCCATGGCGGCCACTACGCTGCCAATGGCGAATATGATCAATCCGATAGTAATGATTGGCTTGCGGCCGAAACGATCCGAGGCCATACCAAAAGGGATTTGCAGGGCGGCCTGGGTCAGGCCGTAGATACCAATAGCGATACCCACCAATGCGGGGGTGTAACCTTCCAGAGTCTCTCCGTAGATGGCAAACACCGGCAAAATCATAAACAGCCCCATCATTCTTAGAGCATAAATGCTAGCCAGCGAGAATACCGCCCGACGCTCGGCAGGCACCATGCCGATAGATTCTGTCTTCGTGGAATTACTGCCTGTCACGTTTGAACGGTCTCTTTAACTATCACCTAACAAAATATCCTGTTTGTTTTTACTACACCAGGATGGAACGGCGTATAGTAGCAGGTTTGCGTTCCACCGGAAAAAGCTGGACCGGTTAACCTCAGGTATTAGACATTAGTATGGATTTCATTCGTATTCAGGGCGCCCGCACCCACAATCTAAAAAACATTGATCTGGAACTTCCCCGCGATAAACTTATTGTGATTACGGGATTATCCGGTTCAGGCAAGTCTTCACTGGCCTTTGATACCATTTATGCCGAGGGCCAACGGCGTTACGTTGAG
This sequence comes from Gammaproteobacteria bacterium, assembly GCA_030613605.1. Classification (GTDB taxonomy): domain Bacteria; phylum Pseudomonadota; class Gammaproteobacteria; order SZUA-152; family SZUA-152; genus SZUA-152. The sequence continues at coordinate 5,836 of JAUWLO010000104.1, forward strand.
TCTCTGTCAGCCTATGCGCGACAATTCCTGTCGATAATGGAAAAGCCTGATGTGGATCACATCGAGGGTTTATCGCCAGCCATTTCCATTGAGCAAAAATCCACCTCGCATAATCCGCGTTCTACCGTGGGTACCATTACCGAAATTTATGATTATCTACGCCTGTTATATGCCCGCGCTGGTATCCCTCGCTGCCCGGAACATGGCACCGAACTGCAGGCCCAAACGGTTAGTCAGATGGTGGATCATGTTTTATCCCTGCCCGAAGGCAGCAAGATCATGTTACTGGCCCCGATCGTGCGCAATCGCAAAGGCGAACATCTGAATGTTTTCAAGGAACTCCGTGCGCAGGGTTTTGTGCGTGCGCGCATCGACGGGGATTTATTTGAACTCGATGACGTACCCGAACTGGATCTGCGAAAAAAGCACACCATTGAAGCGGTAGTGGATCGCCTGAAAATTAGGCCCGATCAACAACAACGCCTGGCAGATTCATTTGAAACCACGTTAGCACTTACCGATGGCATTGCTACCGTGGCATTTTTTGGTGATGAAGACTCTGGTTCCAACTCTTCTATAGAAAAGAAAGAAGAACTGGTTTTTTCTGCCCAGTTCGCCTGTGCCCATTGCGGTTACTCGTTGCCAGAGCTGGAACCCCGTATGTTTTCCTTTAACAACCCGGCCGGAGCCTGCAGCGGATGTGATGGCCTGGGTGTTAAACAGTTTTTTGATCCGAATCGTGTGGTACGTCACCCGGAGTTGAGCTTACCTGCTGGTGCTATACGCGGCTGGGATCGACGCAATGCCTATTATTTCCAGATGGTGAGTTCGCTCGCCAAACATTATGGTTTTGATATTGATACACCATTTGAAAAGCTGGAAGACAATATCCGCGACGTCATTCTTAATGGCAGTGGCGAGGAAGAAATTGAATTTCATTATTTCAAGGAGAGGTACGGCGATCTCTCCGCTAAGAAAAATCAGGGCAAGAAAAGCGGTGACAGCACTAACGTACGCACTCACCCCTTCGAAGGTATTTTGCCGAACATGGATCGCCGCTATCACGAAACCGATTCCAATGTAGTGCGCGAGGAACTGGCCAAGTACCTCAACAGCAGGTCTTGTCCGGACTGTGATGGCACACGCCTGGCAGAAGGCCCGCGCAATGTTTTCGTCGCTGAAAAAAGATTGCCAGAGATTACCGCCTTACCCGTTGGCCGTGCGCAAAAATTCTTTGCGCAAATGGAACTGGAAGGCCATCGCGGTAAAATTGCGGACAAAAT
>JAUWLO010000036.1 GCA_030613605.1 Gammaproteobacteria bacterium
TCTGCCGTCTTGGCACAACGAAATCCAAAGCTGTCATTTTTGACTTTTTTCGCAAAAAAAGCGCGGTTAAATACCGGTGCTGATATTCCACATTTATAAAACGAACAGTCAAACCATGATCCGCCCTTTAGAGTCTTATAACGCTCACCATAACTTTCGGACTCAGTTTTATTACCGGGGTATGCCTTATACCAAGAATCAGTCCACTCCCACACATTACCCGAGATATCATAAAGCCCATACGGACTCTTGCCTTCTTCAAATGAACCAACGGGTGTAGTGTCACCAAAGCTTCCAACCTCTTTCCAGCGTAGCGGTGTATTGGCTTTGGACGTATCAAATTCATCACCCCATGGGAATAACTGGCCTTTAGTACCCCTGGCTGCTTTTTCCCACTCCTGATCGGTGGGCAAGCGCTTGCCTGCCCAATGACAATAATCATTGGCATTATTCCAGGTCACATAAACAACGGGATGATCCGCCTTACCTTCGGGGAAGGTGCGATTACGCCAGTGTCTTGGGGAGCGCCCGTTAGTTGCATCGTTGAATTTTTTATATTGAAGGTTAGTTACTTCATGTATATCAATATAATATTCTGACAATGTAACCATATGCTGTGGCCCTTCATCAGGTAGTCGAGTATCCGTACCCATGATGAATTTCCCCGCAGGAATGAATACCATTTTATTAGGAGCATCACCAAGACGCGAACCTCTGACGTACATCGGAAAGCGCATACCAACAGACGTTCCCACGCTCGATAATGTTTTCTTTACAGACTTATCTGGGCTTGTTGAAACTTTATGCAACACCCCCGGAGCATCGATCAGAGATACCCCGTCAGGATTATCACTTTCATGACAGTCCTGACACTTACCCAGACTTATAGTTAAGACTGTTTGTAAATCATCTTTGTCACTATGACAACGCATACATTGTTCCTGCGAATGCACATAATCTTTACCCGATTCTAACGGCACATTTCCTGCGGGTGACGATTCCACTGCCCCACAAAACAGAAAGGTAATGCCTGAGATAAGAAAGGCTGAGGAAAACCCGGGCATTTGATATTTCAACACTGGCCGCCAGGATGTTTATCCGGTAACCAGTTTATTTTGTAACCTAAATCACCCGCATTTGCGGTATAAGCATCGGCGATCCAGAGATCTGCAACAGCAATAAGCTCATCATCAACGAATAATAATGGTAAACGATCTCTTTCCCAGGGAGCTATACCCTTTTCCTGAAAAAGTTTTTTCAGCGAATGATGTCCATCCCGACCTGATGGCTGTATTTCTTCTCCGCCCTGACGAAAACGTGTTTCAATTACCTTGCCAGCCAGAAGTTTTTCAGACAACAGGAAAGTGTTATTTTTTACCCTGTGACTCATGCAGGATAACTGCCCAAGCCCTGGCACAACCAATGGCTCATCCATATCCCATTCCAGCACCTGATCAATATCATGGTGTTTCTTCGCCACGGACACATAAATAACATCACGATAACGGCGAACTTCTACTTCAGACCAGGTCACCAGTGGACAGCTTTCATCAGAGGTACACACAACATCCTCCCAGACTCGTTGCATTTGAGCTGCTGTAGGTGTTGGATAATGGTTATCACGAAACCACTGGTGCAGAACGTTACGGCCACGTATCTCACCAAGATCATATAAGGCCTTCGCGGAAAATGTATTGTCTCCAGTTTGCATCGGCCGATAATCATTTCTGGCGCTATCCGCTAATAAATCAGCCGCTTCCGCGCACAATGATGCAGACCTGGACAAGGTGGCAGAAACTGCCGGAAATCGTTTTTTCAGGAGGGGTAAAATTTTGTGGCGCAAGAAGTTTCTGTCAAAACCGGTGTCAAAATTACTTTCATCATCCACCCAGCTTAACTTATTCTCTTTGGCATAAGATTCCAGCTCGCCTCGCGCCACAGCAAGTAATGGCCTGGCATGCCAGCCTTTTCCAAAATCAGACATCAAGGGCATTGCGGCCAATCCCCGGGGGCCTGCACCACGTAACAACTGGATTAACAGCGTTTCAGCCTGATCATCCTGATGGTGCGCTGTCAGTAAACAATCACCTTCTTTAACCAGGTCTGTGAAAGCACGATAACGAGCCTCACGCGCCGCTGCTTCAGGACTTTCTCCTGTATCGGGCAAGGCATCAACAGAAATACTGTTAAACGGAATCCCCAACTTTTCACATTGAGCAGCACAATGTGCAGACCAGCTACTGGCATGCTTGCTCAGGCCATGATTGATGTGGACGGCCACCACTTCCAGGTTCTCAAGTTCTTCATATTTAGCCGCAACCATATGAAGTAGAACATGGGAATCCAGCCCTCCGCTGTAAGCCACAATAAAGCGTCTGATTTGCGAAAAGACGGGCAAGTTTTTAAGCGAAAATTCGAACATAAGCGAATTGTATCAGGACAGCGTCAGGAGGGTGTTTTTAAAAGATCAGAGAAAAATACATGCGCGACCTCCACGCTCCAGCCTGAGCATGAGTCTGCGTGTGTGAATTGCGGATTACTAGCGTGCAGATATCTTCCTATCTGATTGTTTTTATTATGTTTTAAATATAGCCATAAATGGTAAAAATACCAGTAATAACAAGGGGTACAAGCTAAAGTACTCTGGATTCAGGACGATAATTAAATAGAGATAAGTGTTCTTTTAACTGTGATTTGGAAAATCAAATCATGGTAATAATTTTAGGGAAGTTACCATGCCCAAAGTACAAGCCATTCCATACCGGCCAGTTTTTTTATTCCTGTTTATATTCGTCATCATAAGTATGACTGCATCCAATATTGCCAGTGCGGGCGATGACCGGTCAATTAAAGGTCAGCTGAGAAAAGATATCCAGAGCTCAATGGAAGAATATATAAAAAAACAAACCATAGACGGAAAACTCTATGTGTTTGATGCTGTGCAAAATGAACTACTGACACTAACTTCCGGGAAACCACGCCCCGGCATTGTTAAAGATGGCGAATTTTTCCTTACCTGTGCAGATTATGTTGACCAGAAAGGGAATAAAATTGATCTGGACTTTATGGTCAGAAAATCTGGCGACAAATATATCACCACCCAAACAATTGTTCATGCCGTGGCAGACGAGTACCGCCCTTATCATGTTAGAGATCGAAACAATTAATCGTTAATGGGTAGAACGCACTGTAACTTTAATTTCTACCATGTTTTAACCACCCCCCCCCACTCAATGAACATAAAATATTCAATATCGTTGTTAATTTCCCCAAAAACAATAACACCTATCCCACAATAAACTCGCATATGTTCAAGTTTGTTAATTTATCAATACGAAGAAAAATATTATTCATTGCTATAGTTGGCGGGCTAGGATTAATCGTAAATATTTATTACACACACACTGTCGTTGAAAAGAATTCAGCTCGACTTAATACCATTACCAATATTTATTTTCCAGTGATAGAAAAAACGGACATGTCCGTTACATATCTTGAAAAAATAAATAATTTATTTTCTGAAGCCATCAGCTCCGGAGAAGCAATATTCCTGGAGTCTGCTGATATTGTGAAGATTAAAATGAATTCATCCCTTGACAAAATTTCGATGATATCCGGTGACAAAAACCACGCCCCCCAGAATCTAAAAGATGAATTCAATGCCTACTACATATCAAATAAAAAATTGGCCGCTGGCATAATATCCGGGAAATTACAGTCTATTGATTTAAAAGAATCAGTTGAAGAAAAAAACCGGACCATGGATCGATTTGAAACATCCCTAATAAATTTCAGAGATACTAATTTTAAGAAATTTTCTGCCATTATCGAGGAAACTGATTTAGCTGCCAGGAATTCACTGGATATCGGGATTATTATTTTTATAATAGTCGGCTGGTTGCTCATGTTTTCAACACTAGCTGTCACCACAACAATCATGGAAAGTTTTGATAACGTCATCGATTCACTAAAAAAAATGGCGAAAGGAAAAATCGACAAAGGCCACCCGATTAAAAACTTTGAAGACGATAACGGCAATGTTCCAGAAGAATTACTAATGGTAAAAAATGCCCTTAACTCCGTAACCAAACGATTCATTGAGACAGAAAAAGAAATCTGGGATCTAAACTATTCACTGCAGGACAAAGTTGACTCGGCAACCGCTCAACTACAAAGCGTAAATAAAAAGCTGGAAAATGCGGTAATCATGGCCAATGAAGCCAACAAAGCAAAAAGCACTTTCCTGGCAAACATGAGCCACGAACTTAGAACCCCCATGAACGCAATAATCGGTTATGGCGAATTAATTGAAGAAGATATTAAAAATAAAAAATACGAAAACATGGTATCTGACATAAGAAAGGTGAGAACTGCAAGCAATCATCTTTTATCCCTTATAAGCGATATTCTGGATTTATCTAAAATTGAAGCCGGCAAAATGGAATTTACTCCAGTGCCTTTCAGTCTAGTGCAGCTTACAGATGAAATAGAATCGACTATTAAGCCATTAATTATGGATGGAAAAAATACATACGTGGTAGATATCCAAACAAATTCCACCGAAATGTTTACAGACCTGACAAAGCTCAAACAAATATTGCTTAATCTATTAAGCAACGCCAGCAAATTTACCGAGAATGGTGAAATTAAACTTGTCATCAGTTCTCATTTTGAAAACCAGATAGAATATTTAAATTTCGAAGTTATCGACACAGGAATAGGCGTACCAGCGGACAAAATCGTTACTTTGTTTGATACATTCACTCAGGTTGACTCAACAACGACAAAGAAATTTGGAGGTACCGGGCTCGGACTGGCAATAAGCAAACGATATGCTGAAACAATGGGTGGATCCATCCAGGCAGAAAGCAAAGAAAATGTTGGCTCGAAGTTCGTTATCACAATTCCTTTGCGCTTTGCTACCGATCTGGCGTCTTAATCGGTCAAAATAAAAGCAACGATCAGAATAGTATCAAAGCATTTACATAACCAATAAAGGCTCCATTCGGAGCCTTTATTGGTTATGTGTAAAGCTTATATGCCAGAACTCTGAAAATTACCCCTCTTCATAATTCCCGTACTGCATTAAACGCTCGTAGCGATTATCCAGCAATTTATCCAGCGATATACTTTCAAGCACTTCAAGACTTTCCAGCAAGGCACTTTTCAAATTATTCGCCATGGTATCCACATCACGATGTGCGCCACCCAAAGGTTCATTCACAACTTGATCGATCAACCCTAATTCTTTAAGTCGACCAGATGTAATTCCCATAGCAACGGCTGCATCTTCGGCTTTTTCTGCGCTTTTCCACAGGATAGTAGAGCAACCTTCCGGCGATATAACAGAATATGTTCCGTACTGAAGCATCAATACGCGATCACCAACACCAATCGCCAAAGCACCACCGGAACCACCCTCACCGATTACCGTACAAATAATCGGCGTCTTAAGTTGCGACATCACAAACAGGTTGCGTGCAATGGCCTCACTTTGATTGCGCTCTTCTGCACCAATGCCAGGGTATGCGCCAGGCGTATCGATGAACGTTAATATGGGTAACTTAAAACGCTCTGCCATTTCCATTAGACGCAACGCCTTGCGATACCCTTCCGGACGTGGCATGGCAAAGTTACGTTTTAATTTTTCTTTGGTATCACGACCTTTTTGCTGACCAATCACCATGACGGGTTTGTTATCAATGCGGGCGATACCACCAACAATAGCAGCATCATCAGCATGACTTCTATCGCCATGCAATTCCTGAAAATCAGTAAAGATACGTTTGATGTAATCCAGCACGTAAGGTCGTTGCGGATGCCGCGACATCTGAGATGTTTGCCAGGGATTAAGACTGGAAAAAATCTTTGCCGTCAGCTCCTGACTCTTGGCCTGAAGGCGGGTGATCTCTTCGGAGATATTCACCTCGGCGTCTGATCCCACATGACGCAACTCTTCAATTTTTGCCTCAAGCTCGGCAATGGGCTGTTCAAATTCGAGAAAATTAAGATTCATAATAAAATCAGTGGCTAGTATCTAGTTGCTATAAGCAAGTAGCTGTAAAATGAAATATTGTACCTGCTTTAACCACCATCATCACTATAAAACGCCGCTTCCTGGCTACTCGCTACTAGTTACTCGAACCTAGTACTCCACCCGCACCTGCTCCCTGCCAGCCAACTCATCGAGACGTCGAATCAGTTCGTCGGTGGGTCGTACTCGCCAATCCTTGCCCAATTGAATTTGGGCGTTGGCCCCCGCACCAATATAGTCCACCATCACAGGACAATGCCCTTCCCTGAATGGCGATAAGACCTCTGCCAGTTCTTTGATAAAACCATTACCCGCCTTGTTTTTATCTACCTTCAGCACCAGACGTTTGGCAAAAGCCTCCCGAGCGTGATCAATGTCATAAATCTTTTGGGCGCTCATTTTCACACCGCCCGTGTAATCATCAATGCTCACTTCCCCCTCCACCACCACCAGACGATCCTTGGCCAGCAAATCACGGTATTGATGATAGGCCTCGGAAAATACTGCCAGTTCCAGCCGACCGGTGCGGTCATCCAGCGTTACAAACGCTATTTTGTCGCCCCGCCGGGTATTCATGGTGCGAATAGCAACCACTAGTCCTGCCACGGTGATGGACTGGTTGCTATTGGGGTTAAGCACCGCAATCCGATGACTCACCAGCTGCTCAATCTCGGCCTCATACCGATCAATGGGATGACCGGTAAGGTACAGACCTAGCGTGTCTCTCTCACCGTTAAGGCGAATTTCATCATCCCAGTCTTTGGCTTCCACAAAACGCGCCGGAGCCGTTTCCTGTTGTTTCGAAACGGGTTCAGCCACACCAAACATATCGTTCTGGCCACTGGCGATATTGTTGTGATGCTGCTCCGCCATGTGCACTGCGGTCTCTAACGACGCCATCAGGGTAGCGCGGTTGACGTACGCCATCCTTGGCGCACGCCCTTCGGGCGCACCGCGTGCGCCCCGTTTCTCTCCCGGAGAAACGGTGGGGCCTAACTCATCCATCGCGCCGGAACGAATCAGGGCCTCCAATGTGCGTTTGTTGGCCTTTTTCAAATCAATGCGCTGACAAAAATCGAACAGATCTCGAAACGGGCCATCTTCCAGACGGCTGTTAATCACGCCTTCGATGGCACCCTCGCCCACCCCTTTAATGGCACCGAGTCCATAAAAAATAGCGTTGTCATCTTTTACCGTAAACTTGTAGTGGCAGGCATTCACATTGGGTGGCTCAACCTCCAGCCCGGTCTCGCGCGCATCTTCAATCAGCGTCACCACCTTGTCGGTATGATCCATATCCGCAGACAGCACCGCTGCCATGAAAGGTGCCGGGTAATGAGCCTTAAGCCACGCGGTTTGATAGGACACCAGCGCATAAGCGGCTGAGTGAGATTTGTTAAAACCGTATCCCGCAAACTTTTCCATCAAGTCGAAAATATAGGTGGCGACCTTTTCTTCAACGCCGTTTTCTAACGCGCCTTTGGTGAAAATCTCACGCTGCTTGGCCATTTCCTCGGGTTTTTTCTTACCCATGGCGCGACGCAGCATGTCCGCACCGCCCAGGGTGTAACCCGCCAGTATCTGGGCAATCTGCATGACCTGTTCCTGATACAGAATGATGCCGTAGGTGGGCGTAAGAATGGATTTAATATCGGGGTGCGGATACTGCGCCGCCTTTTTGCCGTGTTTAACGTTGATGAAGTCGTCCACCATGCCGGACTGCAACGGCCCCGGCCGAAACAACGCCACCAGGGCGATGATTTCATCGAAACTATCCGGCACCAGACGCTTGATGAGGTCTTTCATACCACGAGATTCCAGCTGGAACACGGCCGTGGTTCGGCAAGCTTTAAGTAACTTGAAGGTGGCTTCATCGTCCAGCGGAATGGTCTCGATGTCGGGCCGGGCATCCGCACCTTTGTGTTTTTCGATGTTATCCAGCGCCCAGTCGATGATGGTGAGCGTGCGCAGGCCGAGGAAATCGAACTTCACCAGGCCCACGGCCTCAACGTCATCCTTATCAAACTGGCTAACGATGTTCTCGCCCCCTTCTTCACAATACAGCGGGCAAAAATCCGTCAGTTTGGTGGGGGCGATAACCACACCACCGGCGTGTTTGCCGGCATTACGCTTGATGCCCTCTAGAGATTTGGCCATATCAATGAGCGAGGCCACTTCCTCATCCTGTTCATAGGCCTCGCGCAGAGCCTCCTCCTGCTCTATGGCCTGGTTGAGGGTAATACCGACCTCAAAGGGAATTAATTTGGCAATACGATCCACAAAACCATAAGGATGCCCAAATACCCGGCCCACATCCCGCACCACGGCCTTGGCCGCCATGGAGCCGTAAGTAATGATTTGCGAGACTTTATCCCGCCCATAATGCCGGGCCACATAGTCGATCACCCGGTCACGGCCTTCCATGCAGAAATCCACATCGAAATCCGGCATGGAGACTCGTTCAGGGTTCAGGAATCGTTCAAACAGCAATTCGTATTTCAGCGGGTCCAGATCGGTAATCGTCAGCGCATAGGCCACCAGCGAACCGGCGCCAGACCCGCGCCCCGGCCCCACCGGTACGCCATTATTTTTGGCCCAGCGGATAAAATCTGCCACGATCAGGAAATAACCGGGAAAGCCCATCTTGATGATGACGCCCAGCTCGATCTCCAGGCGTTCGTCGTAGGGTTGTCGGATTTGTGCGAAGTCAGCAGCGTTACGATCGAACAGTTTATCGAGCCGTGCCTCCAGACCCTGTTGCGATTCCTGACGAAAATATTCTGCTTCGGTGAGTCCTTCGGGAATCGGGAAATCAGGCAGGAAGTTCTTGCCCAGGGTCAGTTCCACGTTGCAGCGTTTGGCAATTTCCACCGTGTTTTCCAGCGCCTCGGGAATATCGGCAAACAACTCGGCCATTTCCTCGGGGCTACGCAGGTACTGCTGCTCGGAATAGTTTTTGGGTCGGCGGGGATCGTCCAGGGTGCGGCCATCATGGATACATACCCGGGCCTCATGGGCCTCAAAATCCCCGGTTTTCAGGAAGCGTACATCGTTGGTGGCCACCACCGGCAATTCTGCGGTTTGCGCCAACGCCACCGCCGCGTGTAAATAATCTTCTTCCTCGGCTCGACCGGTGCGATGCAGCTCCAGATAATATCGATCGGGAAACAGGTGCTGCCATCGATTCACCAGATTTTTCACCCGACTTTTATCACCCGCCAGTAATGCCCGCCCCACATCACCCTCACGCCCGCCCGAGAGGGCAATCAACCCGTCGCTATGCTGTTCCAGCCACTCTGGCCGAACAATGGGAATGCCACGATGCTGGCCTTCAAGGTAACTTTTGGAAACCAGCTCACTGAGATGGAGGTAACCCTCATTGGTCTGGCACAGCAGGGTTAGACGGCTGGGCTGGGCGGGTTCATCCTCATTGGCCAGCCACACATCCACGCCAATAATGGGCTTTACGCCACTGGAAATGGCCGCCCGATAGAATTTTACCATCGCAAACAGGTTGCTTTGATCCGTCACAGCGCAGGCTGGCATGCCCTGCTCTACCAATGCCGCCACCAGAGGTTTCACCCTCACAGTACCATCGACCAGCGAATAATCTGTGTGTAAACGGAGGTGGATGAAGGAACAGGACATTAGGGTAGTTTCACGGGTCAGGCTTTAATTTTCAAGACTTGACAACGATCTGTTTTCAACCGGAAAACAAAGCCGGGGGATGCTCAAATTGAAAGGATATTTAAAACCCGCCGCACTAACCCTTATCTTGTTAGCTCAGGGCTCATAGCGAGAAACCCGATCAACAGAAAGCTGTATCTCGTCTTCCAGTATGGTTCTGATATTGATGCCAAATGATCCTGGTTCCAGCACGTCTTCAATCGACAACCGGGTGCCCGACTTTTTCCACGCTGAACTCGACAAATTGATGAGGCGCCTTGGCTCATATAACTCACCGTTTGCACCCATAATCAACAACACTATTGGTTTAAGACGGTGATCCGCATCAGTCGCGACGATCATTCCAATGTCCCCGGTATTGAGCCGCACTGCGCTGCCTATGGGAAAAATACCCACGCATTTGATGAAACGCTCCAGTAAGGAAACATCAAAATTACCCTTCGACCACTTAAACAGGTTATCCAGTGCATCAGCTGGCGCAATACCATCGTGGTAACAACGATCGGAAGTAATCGCATCGTACACATCGACAATACTGGAAATCCGTGTGAGCACCGGAATCTCTTCGCTTCCCAGACCATGAGGATAACCGCCACCATCCAGACGCTCATGGTGATGTAAAACAATGTGCATGCTGGCTGGATCAAGCTCATGATCGTCACGCAGCATGGCGTTGCCTTCAGATGGATGCTCCATCATGACCCGAAATTCTTCTTTGGTTAGCTTGCCGGGTTTGTTCAGTATTTCGTCCGGCACTCGCATTTTACCAATATCATGCAGCAGGGCTCCCATACCAAGCTGATGCAATTCTTTGTCTTCCAACCCCATGCACCGACCAAAGGTCAGCGCCAGGATGCAAACATTAATACAGTGAGTGGCGGTATATTCGTCACGTGACTTCAGATGAGTCAGCCATACGAGTGCGTCCGGACTCTGAATCACCTGGTCTGCAAGCTGCACCACCAGACTGCGCGCCTTTTCGGTGTCGATACTGTTTCCCAGGCGGCTGTCTTCCAGCATGGTGTCCACCCAGCCGCGGGCATCTTTATAGATACGATGTGACCGAACCAAAGATTGACGGAAATCGGCCTCACGAAAGGAGCCCGGCTTGTGTGATTTTTTTGAGGGGTTCTCAACCTTTACTTTAGAAACATGAGGTGCAACCAGATATTGTGCAGCCTCGGGGCGGGACAATTCCTTATCAACGTAGACGACATCGCAACACGATTGCAACTCCTTTATGTCTTCGTCGTTCTGAATGGCAAACCCCTGGAACATAAATGACGTCTCCACCCAGGGGCGGTCTAGCTCAGACACGTACATGCCTATTTTCAGGTCTGCGGTGTAAACCCTGACTTTGTTATCCATAGTTCCCTATCCATCAAGCCCAATCCCCATAGACAAATATCGTCCAGGGAAATAATACCTTGAAAAACAAGAGCTAATTTGGCCCATAATGGCCATGGCTTAATCCAGCACAAACTCCTCATGCAGCTCAGGCATGAAAATTTCTGTCCTGCCGGGCTCTGAATTGAGTCGTTTAGAAAAAGCCTGCATGGCCTCGGGCTCACCATGCACCAGAAAGGTTTTTTCAGGGTTACCAGTATGCTGATGCCATTTGTACAATTCATTGCAGTCAGCATGGGCTGAAAAACCACCAATGGTGTAAATATGCGCACGCACCGGGATATTTTCACCAAAAATCTGTACTGTTTCCGCTCCGTCCACTATTTGCCGCCCCAGGGTTCCCTGTGCCGCAAAACCCGCAAATACAATACTGCTATCGCGCCGCCACAGGTGATGCTTCAAGTGGTGACGAATACGCCCCCCGGTACACATGCCCGAACCCGCCATAATGATCGCGCCGCCACCGATACGATTCAGCGCCATGGATTCGGACGTCTCACGGGTAAAATGCAGGCCGGGATCACTGAATGGATCGCGTCCCTGCGAAAATTTCTCGGCCGTGGCTGCGTCGTAACACTCGGGATGACGACGAAAAATTTCTGTGGCGGATATCGCCATGGGTGAGTCCAGAAAAACCTGCATGGATGCTGGCAAATCCCCTTTTTCCACCCCGTCGTGCAGGTAATACAGAATTTCCTGTGCTCGCTCCACGGCAAACGTGGGAATAATGACATTTCCGCCACGCTTGAAGGTGTCGTGAATGGCTTCGTAAAGCTCTTCCACTGAAGGTTGTAAAGCCTTGTGAGCCCGGTCTCCGTAAGTGGTTTCCATCACCACCACATCCACTACTGGTGGAGGTTCCGGGTTCCGCAAAATGGCACGATGGCTATACCCCAGATCCCCCGAAAAAAGGATGCGCTTGTGTTGTCCCTTCTCTTCAAGTTCCAGCAAGATACTGGCCGAACCCAGAATATGACCCGCATCCAGAAAAGTGGCCTGAATCCCCTCGGTCAGATCGATGGGTTGGTCATAGGCGGCAACCCGGCCAAAGAAGTCCTGGCTATTCAGGGCGTCCAGGGTGGTATACAACGGCGTAATATCTTCGATCGATTCACCACGACGACGCGCCTTACGCTGCCTCCAGTTGGCATCATCTTCCTGAAGATGGGCGCTATCCAGCATAATCAGACGTGCCAATTCACGGCTTGCCGAAGTGGTAATAATCTCACCCCGAAACCCTCGCTTTACTAGCAGCGGGATACGTCCGCAGTGGTCAAGATGGGCATGGGTTAACAGCAGATAATCCACGGTTGCCGGATCAAAGCCAAAGTCTCCTTTGTTTTCCTCGACCATCTCTCGACTGCCCTGGTACATACCACAATCGATAAGCACCCGTTTCCCGGCACAGCTCACCAAATGGCAGGAACCCGTCACACCCTGATTAGCACCGTGAAACATCATCTTCATAATGGTCAACCCTTTGGTTTCTATGTGTTAATTTTAGTCATCATTTGAGCAGAAAACCCGGAAACCCGCTAAATTGTTGCTCCGTAAGGCCGATATTATCTTGAAGAACCTCATACTCATAGGAATACACCACGTTGGTATTAAGCAGCCCCAATAAAAGGATTTCTGACAAAAGACAATACAGGCTCTGTCTGTTTGTAGCCTTCTGGCTACTGATTTTGCCTATCACAAGTGCTTTATCAGCTAATACACCAAAAGCAATTGGCACCGATGCCACCAAAAAAGAAGTCTCCATCGCGGTCCTGGCTATCCGGGGAATCCCCAAAGCCATAAAAATGTGGACGCCGACTTCCAATTATCTGAACAACGCCATTCCGGGCTACAACTTTAAAATTCAGCCGGTTTCAATAGACTCCCTTGAATCGAGCATCTCATCCGGCAAGGCAGATTTCGTACTCACAAACCCGGCTTTGTATGCACAACTGGAATCAAAGTACGGTATTTCCCGAATTGTCACGCTGCGTAATCGAAGACCCGGGGGCTCATACACTCAATTCGGTGCTTTAATCATCACCCGGGCTGATCGCGATGACATAAAAACCCTGCAGGATTTAAAAGGAAAATCTTTTTTGGCCGTTCATCCGCGCGCCTTTGGGGGCTGGTGGATGGCGTGGCGCAAAATGAAACAAATCGGAATAGACCCTGAAAAAG
>JAUWLO010000080.1 GCA_030613605.1 Gammaproteobacteria bacterium
GGTCATACCTTGATGGTGAATTTGGTGAACTTTGCACCTTCATCGGTGGATTTTTTCGTCTATACCTTTACCAAAACCACATTCTGGACTGATTTCCACAAAATCAAACAAGATGTGTTGCTAAAAATCGAAGAGATCATAAGTAAACATGGTGCAGAACTAGCTTTCCCTACTTCAACAGTGCATATGCCTGATGGAGTTACCATTAGTGGTGCCGGCGCTATGAAAATTGAACCGAGTTAATAATTTTTGAATCAAAAATCCGATGAATAGCAGTGCGAGATAATTATGGCCGATAAATTGTTAATCATTCTGATGAACACTGATCCAACTAATTCATCTGAGCTGGGAACGCCTTTCATGCAAGCCAGTGTTGCGGCTGCCATGGAATATGATGTTGAAGTTATATTGACAGGCAGAGCAGGGGAGCTGGCAAAGCTGGGTTTTGCAGATAAGCTTCGTTTTACGGAAGGTGGCGGTAAAACCGTTTATGATTTGATGCGGGATGCTGCTGAAGCTGGCGCCAGATTCAAAATTTGTACTTCAAATCTCGAGCTGTGGGGTGATGAAATGATACCGGAGATTTGTGAAACAGTGGGCGCGGCTTATATCATCAGTGAAGCCATGGATGACGGAACGGTTACTTTTACGTATTAATTTTTATGCTTAATAACATAGTGAAATCTCACGCCATTTTTCAATGAGTATTTCCCTGGAACATATTAAACAGGTTAGAGCCGAGGCCGATTGTCTGGCTTCTGTGGAACAAGCCGAAATTGCGCTTGATAATATGGCTGCAGCAATCACGGCCAGACAGAAAAATAACAATCCTTTGATCGTGTGCGTAATGAATGGCGGCCTTGTTGTGACAGGTTGCTTATTGTTGCGCCTCGATTTCCCGTTAGAACAGGATTACCTGCATGCTACGCGTTATCGGGGTGAGACACAGGGTGGCGAGTTGAACTGGCTTGTTGAGCCTCAGCACTCATTAAAAAACAGACATGTATTAATAGTGGATGACATTCTCGATGAAGGTTATACCCTGGCTGCTATCGTTAAGTATTGCTACGACTCTGGAGCAGCTGATGTCGAAACTGCTGTTCTGATCGAAAAAATGCATAACAGGAAACAGGGCATAAAGGCGGATTACGTTGGTCTAGAAATGGAAGATCATTATTTGTTTGGCTATGGCATGGACTACAAAGGCTATTTACGTAATGCGCCAGGCATCTTTGCAGTAAAGGGAATGTAGTTGATTGTATATTTAAGCCTGGGATATTTAATACAAAGAGAACACGCATGGATAATTTGGCGATTATAGGTGGAACCGGTCTTGATGCTCTCGGCATTCTTGATGTTCACAAAAGAGAAGTCGTTGAGACGCCGTATGGTTCGCCTTCTGGTGCTGTGGCTCGTGGCACACTGTTTGGAAAAGAAGTATTGTTCCTTCCCAGGCATGGTTACAGTCATTCTTTCGCGCCACACAAAATAAATTATCGAGCTAACCTGTGGGCCTTACGTGAGTTAGGCGTGGAAAATATTCTGGCAATAGCAGCCGTTGGAGGCATACGTAATGATATGTCGCCTGCAACTCTTTCTGTACCAAAACAAATTATTGATTACACATGGGGTCGTGCCAGTACGTTTCACGAAAATGAGAACGATCAGGTTCTCCATATAGATTTTACTAATCCATACTGTGAAGACTTGCGCCAGAAGTTGTTGGCCTCAGCATCATCTGCAAATGTCAATATGATTGACGGTGGCACCTATGGTGCTGCACAGGGACCGCGTCTGGAAACGGCCGCAGAAATATTAAGAATGGAACGCGATGGTTGCGATATCGTTGGCATGACAGGAATGCCGGAAGCCGCGTTGGCGCGAGAGATTAATCTCTGTTATGCCACCTGTGCTGTAGTGGCAAATTGGGCGGCAGGCAAGGGGCAGGGTGAAATCACTATGGAAGATATTGAGACAAACCTTAAGGCTGGTTTGTCTGATGTAAGTCGCATATTAGAAGCGCTTCTCTCTTGAAAAATGTAAAAATAAAACATTACCCGTGGGATTAGGAATTATTCGCAGATAACTCTTCGGGATCTTCTGGTAACTCAACCGGCGTTATCAGTACAACAATTCCCAGAAAGGGGTGGTCAAGATAATGAATTCTTTTGGAGCGCATACGGCGAGATTCTTTTAGCCTGAATCCACGCATGGCTTTCCACGATTCAAGCTGAACCGCAGGTCCTTGCGGATCATATAGTGTTTGATAAGGTGTATCATTCCATAGTTCCTCCGGTGACATCGGTATAGCCAGGCGTTGTGTTACCGGTGTTCGATAAACAAGATCAGCGGCAAAGTGAAGGTAGCGTGCCACGCTTAGGCGAATCGTCCCTGCAAAACGTGGGTCAACAGGTTTGATGTCCGCATCAATGATTTTAGATCGAGAATTTTTAGGTTTGGTTTTATTGTTTTTCGTCAATTCAGGTTTCGTCATACCTTCATACAGTAATATTGCTTGTGCATGTTTTCTGCCGTAGGTAGGTTGCCGCCACGCAATGTGGAGAAGGGGTTCAAATCTTGAGGAACGCTTTAATTTTTTGAACGATTCTTTTAGTTGTAATTCTTCATTCTTGAGAAATACGAAGGCTACCGGCATCGGTACTGGTTCTTCAATGGGTAAGCTGGTATCTGGATTAACTTGCTCGAATACCAGGGATTGTTCGTTGACTTTTGGTTGGGTTTTCTTGGGAGATTCGGGTTCTGGCTGGCTCAGTTCCACCATTTTTTCGGGCAATACCAGATCAGTAATTTCAGGCCATTTTTCGGATTCCAGCGCCAGGTTGTTCTTATGTGCGAATACGATAAGTTCAACCTCAAACCATCGTTCTTTCTTCGGGCTCTGTTTTGACTTCGATGAGGCAGAAAAAACCAGACCCGGCGCCAATAGTAAGATTAACGTCAGGATCGCCGTTGGCCGCCAGTTCTTGATACTATAACCCTTGATGCTGCGGCTATTTGCGGCCCGGTTATAAGTAGAAACAGTACTATTGATATTGCACAGATCCATTAGTGTGGGATTACCCTCGTTTCATTAAATAAGAGTTAAATTGGAAGCTTATCATGTCAGCCCGTCCACTTTTACGTATTGGTCATCCATTACTGTTGAAATCAGCCGAGGCCGTGGCCGAGTTTAACACGCCCGAACTGGATTCGCTGATTCAGGATATGCTTGACACCATGGCTGAGGCCGATGGTGCAGGGCTTGCGGCGAACCAGATTGGCGAGCTTAAACGGGTGGTGGTGTTTGGTTTTGATGAGAATCCTCGTTACCCGGATCGAGATCCATTGCCCATGACGATACTGGTGAACCCATCAATTCAGCCGGTGGGAGACATTATGGAAGAGGATTGGGAAGGCTGTCTGAGCGTGCCGGGAATGCGGGGCTGGGTGCCCAGGCACAAACACATTATTTATCGTGCCTTTGATCCTGCAGGAAGCCCCATTGAAGTGGAGGCGGAGGGATTTCATGCCCGGGTAGTCCAGCATGAATGTGATCACCTGGATGGCGTGCTTTATCCGCAACGTATAAAAGATATGTCCAAATTTGGTTATGAAGAAGAACTGTTCGAAAAGTATCCCGATGTGGCGGACAATTGCTAACGATGAGTGCAATCCAAAAAACCCAAAAACAAGCCGCGGCTTTGCGTGAGCAAATTCAATATCATAACCATCGTTACTATGTTCTGGATGATCCGGAAGTGCCTGATGCTGAATACGATCGTCTGTTTCGTGAGCTTCAAAAAATTGAGTCTACATACCCATCCTTAATAACAACCGATTCACCTACTCAGCGTGTTGGTGCTTTGCCTTTGTCTTCGTTTGATGAAGTTAAACACGCTATCCCAATGCTCTCACTGGGAAATGCCTTTAGTGATGAAGAAGTTGAAAAATTTGGAAAACGAATATCTGATCGTTTGAATGTTACTGATATTCAGCTTGTAGCAGAACCCAAACTGGATGGTCTGGCGATTAGTTTACTGTACGAAGATGGCGTGTTAGTGCGAGCGGCCACTCGTGGTGACGGCGTGACTGGTGAAAACGTTACGCAAAACGTCCGCACCATACATTCCGTGCCATTGCGTTTGGTGGGAAGTGATTATCCTCGTCTTCTGGAAGTTCGTGGTGAAGTTTATATGCCTAAACAGGGGTTTGAAGCGTTAAACAAAAGGCAGAAACAAAACAATGAAAAATTGTTTGCCAATCCTCGAAATGCAGCGGCAGGTAGTTTGCGTCAGCTGGACTCAAAAATTACCGCCACGCGTCCTTTGGCTATATTTTGCTACGGTGTCGGGCAAGTGGAAGGCAAAAAAATGCCCAGCCGTCATAGCGAGGTTCTTGAGTGTTTAAAAGCATGGGGCTTGCGTGTGTGCCCTGAGATAAAAGTTGTAAAGGGTATTGAAAAATGTCTGGATTATTATCGCCATATAGGTGAGCAACGAAACAGTCTGCCTTATGAAATTGATGGTGTTGTGTATAAGGTGAACCGGCTTGACCAGCAGGAGACACTGGGTTTTGTTTCTCGCGCACCACGCTGGGCGATAGCGCATAAATTTCCTGCACAGGAAGAGCTGACAAAATTGCTGGCAATTGATGTTCAGGTAGGTCGTACCGGTGCAATAACACCGGTTGCAAGACTGGAGCCTGTGGAAGTGGGTGGAGTAACGGTAACCAATGCTACGTTGCACAATCAGGATGAGATAGAGCGTATGGATGTGCGTGTGGGGGATACCGTAGTGGTATACCGTGCGGGCGATGTGATTCCTAAGGTGGCAAGTGTTATTAAATCACGTCGTCCTAAAAAGTCCAGAAAATATAAAATGCCGACTCATTGTCCTGAGTGTGGATCGGAGTTAGTACGTGCAGAAGGCGAGGCGATTTTGCGTTGTAGCGGAGGTTTGTGCTGCCCAGCCCAGCGTAAAGAAGCTATCAAACATTTTGCATCACGACGTGCTATGGATATCGAAGGCCTGGGTGATAAGCTGGTTGATCAACTAGTGGATGCTGAACTAATAAATGATGTGGCTGATTTGTATCTGCTTAAGTCAGATGAGTTGGCAGGCCTTGAACGAATGGCGAATAAATCTGCTGAAAACCTGATCGCCGCACTGGAATCCAGCAAATTGACCACATTGGCAAAATTTAT
This sequence comes from Gammaproteobacteria bacterium, assembly GCA_030613605.1. Lineage (GTDB taxonomy): Bacteria > Pseudomonadota > Gammaproteobacteria > SZUA-152 > SZUA-152 > SZUA-152. Next base: position 5,204 of record JAUWLO010000080.1, read on the forward strand.
ATATTCACTGGGTATTCGAGAGGTGGGTGAAGCAACAGCGCTTAATCTGGCCAATCATTTTGGGAGGCTGGAGTTGGTGGAAAGTGCAGACACAGAAAAATTGTTGGAGGTGGCTGATGTTGGCCCTGTAGTCGCATCCAATATCGTTACATTCTTTCAGCAGGCGCATAACCTGGACGTTATCTCTAAACTTCGGGAGGCTGAGGTGAGTTGGCCAGATGTTGATGTTGTTGATGCGGACACATTGCCCATGGCAGGAAAAACAGTCGTGCTGACGGGAACATTAACAAAAATGACACGCAATGATGCTAAACAGAATTTGCAGAAACTTGGTGCAAAAGTTTCCGGAAGCGTATCGAAAAAAACGGATATTGTTGTTGCTGGAGAATCTGCAGGATCAAAACTGGAAAAAGCGCAAGCATTAGGTGTTGAGGTAATTAATGAAGAAGCCTTTATAAAACTAATAGACAGTTATAAAGGTTAGTTATGTTCGGGAGTTATACATTTTCGGGGCTGGAACTAATTATAGGATCTATAATATTCTCGGCTTTGGTTATTTTTCTATTTAGTATATGGAAACGTAATAACCAGGATCAGATTCAGGCTGGCTATGATTCTCTTACTGGTTTGACACACCGTCGCGAATTCGAAAAATATCTTAAAGATTCCCTGTATTCAGCACATAAAGAGGGAAGACATCATGCCCTGATCTGTATGGATGTGGATCAGTTCAGAATCGTGAATGAAAACTTTGGTCACCAGGCCGGTGATGAGATTTTAATCCAGCTTTCAGCACTGTTGCGGGCAACGGTGCGTGGTGAAGATATGCTTGCGCGACTGGGTGGTAATGAGTTTTCAGTTCTCCTGGAAGATTGTTCTCTCGATGAGGCAGCCAGGAAAGCAGATGAATTTAGAAAAGTAGTAGAGGAATTTAACTTTATCTGGCAGGGGAATATAATTGATGTGGGACTTGGTATAGGAGTAGTTTCTATTGATTCAAGTAGTGGCAGCGTAAATGAAATATTAAAAGCAGCGGATTCTGCCTGTTATGCGGCGAAAGTAAAGGGTCGACACAAGATAGTAATTTATCAGGCGGATGACCCCCAGCTAAAAAAACAGCGTGGTCAAATGATATGGGCGGCAAGGATTAGTGATGCTCTTCGCGATCAGAAATTTCAGCTCTATTTTCAGGTTATTTCGCCAATTCAGGAAGAAAAACAGGGTAATTTTCATTGCGAGCTTTTAATGCGTTCGGAAAGTGACGGTCATGAACTGATCTCTCCGGAGGAATTTATTCCAGCTGCAGAGCGTTATAATTTGATGGGAGATATTGACCGTTGGGTGGTTAGTGCTGCTATACAAAATATAACAATCCTGGAAAAAGACATACCCTTTGGGGAAAAAGGTTTGTATGGCATAAATTTATCGGGGCAGTCGCTTAGTGATGAGTCATTTTTAGATTATGTTTCTGGTTTGTTTGATGTTTATGACATGAGTCCAGAGAATATTTGCTTTGAGGTAACGGAGTCATCTGAAATTGTAAATCCGGAAACGGCTTTGATATTTATCCAGAAAATGAAATCGTTAGGGTGCCAGTTTGCACTTGATGATTTTGGTACAGGTATAAGTTCATATTCATGCCTGAAAATGTTTCCGTTTGATTATGTAAAGATAGATGGAGGTTTTGTTCGTAATATAATATCAAACCCGGTTGACCAGGAAATGGTGGCTTCTGTATGCCGTATTGCAAAGGTGATGGGGATTAAAACAATTGCCGAATATGTTGAGGATGATACGGTGCTGGCTCTTTTGCGAGAGCTGGGCGTTGATTATGCTCAGGGTTATGGCATTTCCGAGCCAGCGCCATTATCATCCCGTCTTCCTGACTCTCATGAGGGCATGCATTTATCTGCAAACGAAGCTAACTAATGGGCCTGTTAGTTTCGTTTGATTGTTGCTTTGTCTCGTAAGCCACCAATATATTTTTCTAGCATTTTACCTTGTAAACCCACGCGTATTTGTCCTTTAACAGACTCATAAGAGGGTGCTTCAATGGAACGACGATCTTCCAGTAAAATGACGTGCCAGCCAAACTGTGTTTTCACGGGTTTTTTAGTATAACTACCTTTTTTCAGTTTACTTGCTGCTGTGGAAAACTCTTTTTCCATTGTGTCTGTTTTGAACCAGCCCAGGTCGCCACCATTGACTGCGCTAGGACCAGTGGAATGTTTGCCAGCCAATTCGGCAAAATCACCGCCTTTATTTAGTTTAGCTATAACATCCTTCGCATCCTTTGCACTGGTCGTGAGGATATGGCGTGCCTTGAGTTCTTTTCCACCCAGCTCCCCTTTGCGCGCCTCATATTCTTTTTTCATATCGGCTTCACTAACGGCAAAGCGGTCTGATGAGCGATTGATCATGGTGCTGGCAATAATGTTAACGCGTTGAAACTCAATCGCTGCTTGAATGCCCGGGGTTTTGTCGACGCCTAGAGCAACAGCATCCTGATAGATGACTGCGCGGTTGATCAATTCTTCAATAAGTGCGGTTCTTTGTTGGGGCGAGGCTCCACCGGCAGGCAGGTTGCGAGAACGGATGTAACGTTGAAGATCGTCTTCGGTTATCTTGTGTCCGTTAACCTCGGCAATGGTAGCTCCCAGGTCAGCTTTGGCTGCCTGAGCTGATTGCAGCGCAAAACATGCGAATAAGGCGAGGCTGGTCAGAGTAATTATTCTTAATGTCATGGGTGTTCCTTCGCGGCCATTTTTATAATGGTGAATAAGAAATTTGTAATAAAAATTATAACTAATCGTTGTTGTTAAATGCTGTTAAAGCTAGTTTTGCAATTCGTCCGGGGTGTTGGCTTTTATGCTAAGGGCGTGAATCTCGGTTTTCATGGCATCGCCCAATGCATCATAGACCATGCGGTGTCTTGCAAGCAGGCTTTCACCTTCGAAGGCATTAGAAACAATGGTGACATTAAAATGTCCACCACCACCGCGTGCACCGGGGTGGCCTGCATGAAGATGGCTTTCATCAATGATGTCCAGTTGATCTGGAGAAAGGGCCGCGGTGAGTTTTTCGCGGATCATATCAATACGTTCGCTCATTCTATTAACCCTGATTTAATATAATCGAAAAGTTTATTGAGGAAATACTTTTTTGAATGGTTTAACGGTGACCTGTGCATAAACAACAGCGGTTACGTAAGGGTCAGCATCCGCCCAGCTTTGTGCATCGTCCTGAGAAGTAAACTCGGCCACAATTAGACTACCGGAAAATCCTGCTGGCCCCGGATCTTCACTATCAACGGCAGGGTGCGGTCCGGCAATAATCAAGCGTCCTTCGTTTTGTAGGGCGTTCAATCGCTCTATGTGGGCGGGTCTTG